>DATAKA010000125.1:0-4196 GCA_036261855.1 Phycisphaerales bacterium
TCCGCAGCGGCGAAAAAGCCATCATCAACGTCGGAAGCGTCGGCCAGCCCCGCGACCTGGACCCCCGGGCCAGCTACGTCGTCCTGCACCCCACCCACGCCGAGTTCGTGCGCCTGCCGTACGACATCGACGCGACCGCGAACAAGATCCGCAAGGTGCCGCAGCTCCCCGGCTGGCTCGCCGATCGGCTCTACGACGGCAAGTGATGGCGGTCCAATCCAACCGCAAGAGCACCGCAGCGGGACGTGCGCCGTGATCCTTCACACGTGCCCCCACGGATCGCCCAGCCTTTCGGTACCAGCCCCAATTCCCAATCACGTGCGCCCTATCGTTGCGGCCCGCTGGTTTTGCATCGCCCGAACAGGTCTCCCTCATGCCCAAGCAGCCCAACCCGTTCCTGCGCACCTTCATCCCGACGATCCTTGTGCTTGGCGGCGTCGCGGTGGCGTGGGCGGTGTACCGGCAGAGCAAACCCGCGCCGGTGGCGCCCCCCGCGGCCCAAGCCCCTGCAACGACGGCGCCTGCAGCAGCACCGCCCCCCATCGCGACTTCCACGCCCGTGAGCGCCGATCCTGCGCCGCCCGGCACCACCCCCGCCCAAACGGTCACCATCCAACTCCCCCCGGTGGGATGGACCCTTTCACCTCTGGTCTACGCGTCCGACGTTGGCCAGTCACCGGCACCTTTGGGCGACAACGACAAGGGCAGCCCGCACAAACTGAAGGTCGAGTTCTCCAACGGAGGCGCGGGCGTCAAGAGCATCGTCCTCGCCGACCACTTCACCAGTATCCGCGAGGGCGAGCACATCCAGGTGCAGGGGCAACTCCCCATCGCCGAGGGCCAGGAGTTCAGCGCCCTGGTGCCCATGGCCGCGCTCGCGGTGGAAGTCACCCCCCCGGCCATCCCCGGCGGCGTGGCTGTCCCTCAATCCGTGAACCTCTACGCCAACACCGCCGGCCCGATCTGGCGGAACCTCTCCCCGGGCGTCTTTGAGGCCACCGTCATTGACGAATCGCAGAAGCCGGTGCTCAAGGTCACCCGCCGCTTCTCCCTGAGCGAGGGCTCGTACACGCTCAAGCTTGTGCAGAGCGTTGAAAACGTTTCTCCCTATCCCCTCTCCGTCCGCACGTTCCAAATGGGCCCGGTGGAAATGCCCGCCGGTGACGTGTCGTACGGCGGCGACAAACGCCGTTTCCGCTTCGGCTACCTCCTCCCACCCGCCAAGGACCCCACCCAGCAGCAGGTCGTGTCGGACCAGTTTGTCCTCACGCACTCGGGCGTCCTGGGTTCCCGCGATGACAGCGGCTTCTACAAGGACACGGTCCTCTGGCCCACGGACGAGACCCGTGCCGATGGGCTCGCACTCGTCTGGATCGGCACAAGCGACCGCTACTACAGCGTCGCTGTGCACCCTATTGCTCCCGTGGACGCGGCGGGTGCCCAGAAGACTCTGCGGTCGATCGATCACGTTTCACGCGTGGTCGCCGATGGCGGCAAGGGCCTGGAGTTTGTCGGCCTTCGCCTCGACAGCACGCCCACCACCCTCAACCCTGCCGGGTCGGCTGGTTCGACCACGGACATCGCGCTGGCGGTCTACGCCGGCCCCACAGACAAGACCGTCATCGGGGCCGATGCACTCAGCAGCAGCATGGGCCTCAAGGGCCTCCTGGTCTACAACTTCGGCGGGCCGTGCGGTTTCTGCACCTTCCCCGTCCTCACCCACGGCATCCTCTCCATCCTGCACCTGCTGCACGACTACGTCTTCAAGGACTGGTCCCTCGCCATCATCTTCCTTGTGGTGATCGTCCGCACGCTGCTGCACCCGGTCACGAAGTGGAGCCAGGTCAAGATCGCGCGCTTTGGCAAGCAGATGCAGGGCATGGCCCCCAAGCAGAAGGAACTGCAGGAGAAGTACAAGGACGACCCCAAGAAGTTCCAGGCCGAGATGGCCCGGCTGTGGCGTGAGGAGGGCATCAGCCCCACGGGCATGCTCGGCTGCGTCCCCATGTTCCTTCAGATGCCCATTTGGATCGCACTTTCGGCGACGCTCTACTTCGCGGTCGAGCTCCGCCACCAGAACGCCTTCTACAGCCTCTTCCAGAAGATCCAGCCCCAGTCCAGCCCGTTCTGGCAGTTCCTGGGTGACCTCGCCGAGCCCGACCGCCTGCTCTACGCCGGGCGCACGCTCTTCACCGTCCCGATCCTTGGCCCCATCTCTTCGCTCAACATCCTGCCGCTGCTCCTGGGCATCGTCTTCTACATGCAGCAGAAGTACATCCAGCAGCCCACGACCGCCCAGACGCCCGAGCAGGAAATGCAGATGAAGATGATGAAGTGGATGAGCGTCATCATGTTCCCGCTCTTCATGTACAACGCCCCCGCGGGCCTCTCCCTCTACTTCACCGTCAACAGCACCTTCGCCATCCTCGAGTCCAAGTGGATCCGCAGCCACATGGACAAGCACGGGCTCCTGGACCTTGACAAGATGAAGACGGAGCGTGCCGCCAAGCGTGGCACCAGCAAGGATTCCGGCCAGGGCTTCTTCGCCAAGCTCCAGCGGGCGATGGAAGAGAAGCAGAAACAGGCCGTCAAGGGCCAAATGAAGAACCGCAAGTAAGTCCCCACCCGGTTCTGACAATCGCATCAACGAAAGCCCCCACGCAACCTGCGTGGGAGCTTTCATTCTGTCGTCATGTCGTCTGTCGCATGAACCAGACTGTGGATCAGACGCCGCCGCCGCCGCTCGGCGCAGGCAGCGCCACAATGCTGTCGATCGCGACGCCCAGCGTCGTCCAGCCGCCGGGCTGGTACAGATCCCAGTGCGTCATCGCGGCCACAATCTGCGTGGTGCTCGTCACCACCGTGGAGTACCAGTCCAGCCCCGGCTTGTCGGCCAGCGATGTCAGTTGGTCGAGCCGGATGTCCCTCGTCGCGAACGCCGGCACGGTGAACGTCTCCGTGATCGTCGGCTCATCGGGGTTGAAGAGGAAGCGCAGCGTGACCGTCGCCTCGGCATCGGTCGGGTTGTAGAGCGAGATCGACGCGAACGAATTCACGCCCAGCGCGTTGGGGTCCAGCCAGCCGTCGCCAAACGCCCACTTGGTGGACGAGTACGTCGCCGGGTTGGTCGCCAAGGAGTCCCGACGGATGAAGTCCACCGTCTCGGTGGAGACCAGCACTGGGGACGTGGCTGAAATCCTGAAGTTGCCGGTGGTCGCGCCGCCCGGCACCCCGTTGGTCAGTTCGATCGACGTGCGCTGCTTGGGCTGCAGCACGACGGTGTTCACCGTCACATCGCTCGTCCCCTCGTAGGTGCCGGTGATGGTGAACGACAGCGCCGCATCGCCGGGGTTAAAGAACACGGCCGGGCTGTTGACACCCGCGCGCACATCAATACCGGTGATGACCAGCTCTCGCGACCCGTCGGTGTTCGGTGCCGCGTTGATGTCCTGCCCGATCGCCGCCATGCCCTTCCGCTGCGCGGGTGCGTAGCGGCTCTCGGAGGCCGCGATCGGCTGGTCGGATGTGATGACCACAGAGAAGTCCGTGTTTGGCGGCAGTTCGGTCATCTCCTGGATCGCGATGCCGCTCCGCCGGAACCCCGGGATGACGCGCGTGATGGTGATGGGATCACCGCCATTGGCGGGGTAGAAGTCCGCCGTCACGGTTGCCGTTTGTCCAAACGGGTTGAAGAACAGCAGGAAGTCGAGCGTGGAGTTCGTGACGTTGCCGAAGCCCCACTGGGTCGTGGACCGGTTGGTGAAGCTCTCACCCTGACCGGAGATGGCGATGTTGAACGTGTCGTACCGCGCCAACTGCGCCGCGATCGGTGCGCTGGTCAGCACCTCAAAGGCATACGCCGTGTCGGGCCGCACCGGGATGCTGGTATCGCCCCGCAGCGCCGTGGTGATGCCCCAGCGGGTGTGCGCGGGGATGGTGCCGGTCTCGAACGTGTAGTCGCGCTCAAACGCCGGGTTCTCGTAGTGCAGCACCACCTGGTACTGCACCCCGAACTCGTGCGGGTTGGCCATCGGCACGTGCTCGTTCACGTTGGCGATGTTGCGCCACCCCTCGGGGAAGAACAGCCGCGTCCACAGGACCGACGTGTCCTCGCTCACGCTGCTGACGGCGCCCGTGTTGTCCTCGGCAACCGCGAAGTACTTGGTCGTTCCCCAGGGCCGCCGGTCACCAAAGAC
>DATAKA010000127.1:0-41357 GCA_036261855.1 Phycisphaerales bacterium
CCCCGCCGAGGCCAAGGACCGCGGCCACGCCGGGCGTGGGGATCTTCTGGACTTCCACCTCGACGTGGAAGCGGTTGAGGCCGAAGCCCGTGATGTCGGTGCCCGCGCTCACGCCGCTGCGGAGGGTGAGGCCGTTGCCGCCGACGACCGCGGAGGTCGCGGCGAAGGGGCCGAACGACGCCGTCGCGTTGGAGACGGTGAAGAGCGCGCTGACGACGACGATGTTGGTGTTGAAGTCGACGGGATCGGCGGGCGCGTTGGGCGTGCCGATGTCGAACTGCAGGGCGTTGATGGTCTGGCCGCCCACGGTGGCGCCGGCGGGGACGAAGGGGAGCAGGTCGGCGGTGAAGCAGTCGAAGGAGATGAGCTGGTTGCCGTTGGGCAGGTCGACCTGGCTGGAGACGATGCGGACGTCACGGCCAGAGGCCAGGCCCATGGACTCGTTGAAGCCGAAGTTGTGGAGGTTGGGGCCCGCGGCGCCGGTGCCGTCGTCGTAGAACGCGCCGCCCACCGTGCTGAACACGGCCATGCGGGCGCCGAAGACGCCGCCGGCGTCGCGGTCGCCGAACACGCCGCCCTGAGAGGTCAGGGTCGTGCTCGTGAAGTCGGTGATATTCGTGATGTCGGCGAGCGCCGATGCGCTCGCGCACGCGACAACCAACAGGGCAGCAATCTTCATGGCCATCTCTCCTCAGCAAACACAGGGACGGCGCTCGGTGAACGCGGCAACACTTGCCGGTGGAACCACCGTGCCGAACCAAGACATGCCCAGGTTGCGAGAGGAGGTGTCTTGTCTCTCTTTCTCACTCCGGAGCAGCGGGGATTGTCGTCGCTGCCGGCGGCCTTGTCAACAGGCACGCGGAGCGTGGCGGGCTGGACGGGTCAGATAAGCTCCGGGGGCGTGGTAGTCTGGGTAAGACAGGCGCCTTTCCCTGCGGCTGCCGCACCTCCATCGCCATGGAGCGTGACCACCGGTCGCGGGCCCGGCCGCTCACATGCGATGCCATGGCCCCTCGCGGGATTGAACGATGGCGGTGATGCCGGCGGCTGCCGGAGGGAGGTGACCCAGCACCAGCAGCGCGGTGGACCAGGCATCGGCGAGCGCGGCGGTGGGCGCGATGGTCGCGGCGTGGAGGAGCGGGGCCGTGGGGAGCCCGGTGCGGGGGTCCAGCGTGTGCGAGAGGTTGGTGGGCAACGCGCCGGGAGTGTCGGTGGTCACGCGGCCGTGGGGGGCGGAGATGGAGAGCGCATTATCACGGAGCGTGACGGCGGGTGAACCGGCCTGCGGCGAGAGCTGGATGCGCCAGGGTGCGGTGTCGGGCTGCGCGCCGATCGCGAGGACGCTGCTCGTGCCGGCGTGGAGGAGCGCGGAGGTGATTCCGGCCTCGCGGAGGATTCCCGCGGCGGCGTCCAGGGCCCAGCCCTTGGCGACCGCGCCCAGGTCGAGCGAGATGGGGGCGGAGAAGAAGACGGACTGGGTGGCGGCGTCGAGGTGCAGGTGGTGGGAGCCGAAGGCGGGCAGCGAAGGAGAGGAAGCAGGAGACGAGCGTTCAGCAACGGCCCCTTCCTCTGGGAGGGGGGGAGTGCGCCAGCCGTGCGCGTGCATGAGGTGGCCGAGCGTGATGTCGAACGCGCCGTTGCTCTGGGCGTGGACGGCCTTGCAGAAGGAAAGAAGTGCGAACGTGTCGTGGTCGGCGCGGACCGCGCGGGTTGTGGCCTCGCGGTTGAGGTGGGCGACAGCGCTCGCAGGATCAAACGGGGACCAGAGCGCGTGCAGGCGCAGGACTTCCTCGGCTGCGGCCTCGGCGGCAGCGCGGGCGTGCGCACCGTCCTCGTGGGCGAGGACGAGCTCAAAGCGCGTGCCCATGGCGTGGCAGGCGTGGCGGAAGACCTGTGGCATCAGGGCACGCGGCGGCGGGTCAGGTGGGCCCGTGCATCAGGCCCGGGCGGCCTTCATGGTGGAGGGGTCAAACGACCACGCGCCCCCCTCCCAGATGCTGCGCTGCGCGAGGGCCACGACGACCATGACCTTGAGGCCGAGTTCGATGCTGCTGAAGGGCTTCTCACGCGTGCGGATGCTGTGGAGCCAGCCGAGGCGGTGGACGTCCTGGTCGTTGCCGATGTCGGGGCACTCGACGGTCTTCTCTTCCATCTCTTCGACGAAGATGCGCTCGGGACGGACGGTGCAGTGGCGGCTGCCGAGGTAGATGTTGCCCTTGTGGCCGCGGATCAGGGTCTCGAGGCCCACCTCGTTGCAGGTGCTGCCGGCGACCATCATCTGGTGACCGGTCTCAAACTGGGCGACGATGTTGATGTTGTCGGGGTTGTCCATCGCCTTGTCCACGAGGTGCCCGCCCGTCGCGGAGACCCGCACCGGCCAGCCCTGGTCGATCGCCATCATCATGGGCGTCATCACGTGCACGAGCAGGTCGCCGATGATGCCGGTGCTGGCGATGTGGTAGCGGCGCCACTGGTAGTAGAGCTTGGGGTCCCACGGCATGCTGCCGAGAGGGCCGCACCAGCGTTCCCAGTCGAGGTTCACGCCGGGCTTCCAGTCCTTGTTGATGGGGTAGTGCCACTCGCCGTTCTTGCTGTTGCGGCAGTACGACGTCTGGCTGAAGGTGGGCGTGCCGATCGCGCCGGCCTGGATGAGCTTCCGGGCCTCGTGGAACTTGGGCATGCGGGTCTGCTGCGTGCCGACCTGGGCCATGACGTTGGGGTGGGCCTTCGCCACGTTGAACAGGGCGATGGCCTCGTCGAGCTGGAGCGTCATCGGCTTCTCGAGGTAGACGTCCTTGCCGGCCTTGATGGCGTCGATGGCGATGTGGGCGTGCGCGTGCTCGGGCGTGGCGATGACGACGCCGTCGAGACCCCGGTGCTTCAGGAGGTCCTCGTGCTTCGTGTAGGTCTTGATCGCAACGTCCGGCTGGCGTTCGAGCAGGTCCTTGTGCGCGGCCTCAAGGTGGATGGTGCAGAGGTCGCAGATGGCGACGATCTGGAGCTTCTCCTTGCCCTGCTTGCTGAGGTCCACGAGGGAGCGGGCGTGGTTGAGGCCCATGGCGCACGCGCCGTCGGCACCCAGGCCGATGACGCCGATCTTGAGGACCTTGGCATCGGCCGCGACCGGCGGCGGGAGCGGGTTGGGGAGCGTGCCGGTCGAGACGGCGTCCATCGGCACATCGGTGCGGGGCATGAACGCCGCCGGGGACGCGGAAGGAGCCGCGGAGGAATTGCTGGTGGAGCCGCAGCCGGAGAGGAGCGCGCCCGCGCCGAGCGCGGCGGTGGAGGCCTTGAGGAAGTCGCGGCGGGAGTTGTTGGGGGAGGGCGACGCGGGGGGCGGGGTGGTCATCGGTGGCTCCTTGTGCGTACAGAATACACAGGGTGAGGGGTCGGGCAAAGGGAACTTCGCGGGCGGCGGATGACTTGCTCAGGTGGTGGTGCTGGGCCTGTTCTTGAACGAGGCGATGAAGACCAGCAGGATGAGCCCGGCGAAGGCGGCGGGGATCATCCACACGGTGCGCCAGTCGGTGGCCTTGGTCTCTTGGTTGGTGTAGTGGTCCACGAGGCGGCCGAAGACCTGGTTGCCGATGAGCATGCCCACGCCCTGGGTGATGAGCACCAGGAAGCCCTGGGCCTGGGCGCGGACTTCTTTGGGCGCGGTCTGCTCGGTGTAGATCTGGCCGGTGACGAAGAAGAAGTCGTAGCAGATGCCGTGGAGGATGATGCCGCCGAGGACCATCCACATGACGTGGCCGGTGCCGGAACTGTTCCACGCGCCGGCGAAGAGGCCGTAGCGGAGCACCCACGCGAGCATGCCGACGGCGAGCATCCACTTGACGCCCAGCCGCCGGAAGAAGAGCGGCATGACGAGCATGAAACCGATTTCGGACATCTGTCCGAAGGTCATCTTGAAGGGGACGTTCTCGATGCCCGTCGCGCCGGCGTAGACGCCGGCGAAGGAGTAGTACGCGGCGAGGGGGATGCAGATGAGCAGCGAGCAGATGCAGAAGACGAGGAACGAGGGGTTGCGGAGGAGCTGCAGGGCATCAAGGCCCAGCATGCTGCCGATATTGACGGGCTTGCCCTTGCTCGGCGCGGGCGTGTTGGGCAGGAAGAACGAGAAGAGCCCCAGCACGACGCCCGAGGCGCCGGCCACATAGAAGAAGTGCGGCGAGGCGGCGCGGGCGGTCTCGGTCTCAGCGGGCGTGGCCTGCTCGCCGATGAGCTTCTTTGCCATGAAGCCGACGATGAGCCCGGCGACGATCCATCCGATGGTGCCCCAGACTCGCACGATCGGGAACTGCTTCTCGGGGTTGTTCATCGCGTTGAACGCGACGGTGTTGGAGAGGCCCAGGGTGGGCATGTAGCACAGCATGTGGGCGAGGAGGATGCCGATGAAGGGCCAGGGGCTCTGGTCGGCGCTCTGGGCGATCGACGGAGCCGCGGCGAGGAGCAGGCCGCCCAGGACGTGCAGCACGCCCATGACGCGCTGGCTGGCGAACAGGCGGTCGGCGACGATGCCCAGGAAGAGGGGCGACAGGATCGCGGCGATGGGGGCGACGCTGTACGCGTTGCCGATGTCCGTGCCCTTGAAGCCCTTGGCTCCCATGTAGGGCCCCAGCGTGACGAACCAGGCTCCCCAGAGGAAGAACTGGAAGAACATCATCACCGAAAGGGAAAACGTGTGGGAGCGGCGGGGGCCGGTTGCTTGGTTGGATTGGGGGTCGGGCATGCGGGGGAGGCTCCGGAGGGGTTGGAAGCGGCCGGTGTGGGGACCCGTTTGGGGACCATTAAGGGGAGAAGATACCGGAAACGGGGCTGCTTTGGCAAATGGGCTAGGCAAGTGGGTCATGCTTGCGGGGGCACGCCGGATCGGGTAGGATGGCCAGAGATTCGTGGGCGATGGGAGTTCTTCCCGTGCGGAAGCGCAAGGATCGGGCGTTTTCGGTGATCGAACTGGCCGTCGTGCTCGCGATGGCGGCGGTGGTGTGCGCACTGCTGCTACCCGCGATGAAACAGGTGCGGTCCTACGACCGGCGGACCACCTGCATGCAGAACCTGCGGGTGCTTGGCCAGGGGGCCGCGCTGTACGAGACACAGTACTTCAACCGAATCCCGACGTTCTCGTGGAGGGCGGATATTCCGATGAACCCAGCGGCCGGCAGCCCGGTGAGCGGGAGTGACGCATTCGATGACGCGATTGCGGCGGGAATGCAACCCGGGATCTGATTTGGCGTCGCACGTCCCCGCACTGGGACATAGAGGATCACAGCAACTGGCTTCCGCACGTGCTCTATTCTCACTTGGTGCTGCTCGACTACCTCAATGCTCCGATGCTCGGGCAGCGCCATGTTTGCCCAGAAGACACGAACATTCCTCGCTGGCAGCAGCAGTATCAGCAGTTTGTCACGCTGAATCCTCCGCCAACGCCGCCGGTACAAACGGGCATGCGTGGGCGCGAGCCATTCATGTCAACGTACACGATGACGACTTCGTGCTGGTCCGAGGACGGAGGGGTGAACGCGGTGAGGGAGAGTGACTCGCACAATACTTGGCGCTATGGCGATGCTCAGGGCGTAATGCACAGGCGTCGCGTGAATGAGGTGACATTCCCTTCGCAGAAGGTGTACATGTACGACAATCAGGCACGGCATATGGGTGCCCGTTGGTACTACTTCGCGTGGGCGAACTCACGGCAGCCGCTCTTGTTCTTCGACAACTCAGTTCGTGATCGTCGGACTGGTGAAGGCAACCGCGGATTCAATCCTTGGTCGCCAACTTCTACCGGGTGGATGATCATGAGGTACCACCCGTTGCCGCCGCCGAACAACTGGGAGTCTCCAAACCTTGACGGAACTTGGACGTCGACAATGTTCGCCGGGGGATACTTTCGCTACACCCGTGCCGGCCTTCGCGGGCGCGATTTTGACGGGTCGGAGGTACCTTGGACGCCTTGATCGGGCGAAGAACATGGTTCCAAGTGCCTGAATTCCGGCCGCTTGCGCCTGCCTGCGCAGGAACAACCTGTGAATTCATGAGAACGCGCGGGACTTGCCGATACCATCGGCTTGCCACTGGGATTCGGTCCCGCCGGAGGCGGGCAGGCTGGCACGGATGGGTTTCACTCACGGAAGGGTTCGACATGAAGGTCTCAAAGTTCAGCAACGGAATGCTGGGTGTGGTGTGCGTCGCCGGCCTCGTCCTCGGCGGCTGCGCCAACAAGAAGAAGTCTGACCTCGCGATGCAGGAGGCCGCGGAACTCCGCGAGCGCAACGCAACGCTGGAGCAGAGCAACCGCGACAAGGACTCGCGGATCGCCGAACTTGAGGCTCGCAACGCGACCCAGCCCACGCAGCCCGTCGTCGTGACGCAGGGTGCGCCGACGCAGGCCCCGGCGCCCTCGCAGCAGTGGGAGCCGGCGGGCGGATCGGTGTTCCAGTCCAATGGCCAGGGCGAGATGGTCGCCACGCTCTCCGGAAGCGTGCTGTTCGACTCCGGCCAGGCGACCCTCAAGAGCACCGCGAAGAAAGAGCTCGACCGCGTGGTTGCCGAACTGAAGAAGACCTACCGCAACGCCAACATCCGCGTGGAGGGCCACACGGACAGCGATCCCATCAAGCGCAGTAACTGGCGCAGCAATGAAGAACTCAGCCAGGCCCGCGCCGACGCCGTGATGCGCTATCTGTCCAGCAAGGGCATCGGCTCCGACCGCATGACCTCCATGGGCTTCGGTTCTTCCAAGCCCAAGTCCTCCAAGGCCGCGAGCCGCCGTGTGGAAGTCATCGTTTCCAACTGAACGACGCCCTCGACGCAACGCACGAATGACCATCCGACGCCGCCCCCGGGGAGACCCCTGGGGCGGCGTTGTTTTTGGCCTGAATCCATGCTGTTCACGCCGGCGAACTCATGGGGACGCCGTCCTTTGGGAGATTGGTCCCGGGAGCGTCAAGAACACGGTGCCCGGCAACGCCGGGACAGACGCGTGGGAGCACGCGTTCAACACGGAGATGAAACATGAAGGGTCTGATTCTGACGGGCGCGGCCATCATGGTGGCCGCGGGTGTGGCTTCTGCGCAGTGCCAAGGCTCCAAGGTGGAGAACGAGCACGATGCCAAACTGACGAACGTTGCGATGGGCGGCGAGAAGGACATCGTGGCGACGGCCGTGGGCGCCGGGAAGTTCAACACGCTCGCCGCGGCGCTCAAGGCGGCCGGGCTCGTGGAGGCCCTGCAGGGCAAGGGCCCGTTCACGGTCTTTGCCCCGACCGACGAGGCGTTCGCAGCGCTGCCCAAGGGCACCGTCGAGACGCTCCTCAAGCCTGAGAACAAGGCGAAGCTCACCGCGATCCTGACTTACCACGTTATCAGCGGCGAGGTGCTGGCCAAGGACGTCACGACCGGCGGGGTTGCGACTCTCAACGGCCAGCGGATCGACCTGACCGCCGGTGGCGGCAGCGTGACGGTGGACGGCGCGAAGGTGACCGCCGCCGACGTGATGGCGACCAACGGCGTGATCCACGTGATCGACAAGGTCATCATGCCCAGCGACAAGAACATCGTACAGACCGCCGTCGCGGCGGGCCAGTTCAAGACGCTGGCGACCCTGCTCGAGAAGGCGGGCCTGGTAGATGCACTCTCCGGCGAGGGCAACCTCACGGTCTTCGCGCCCACCGACGAGGCGTTCGCCAAGCTCCCCAAGGAGACTGTGGACAGCCTCCTGAAGCCTGAGAACAAGGCCACCCTCGCCTCGATCCTTAAGTACCACGTTGTCTCCGGGCGCGTGTTCAGCGACGCGGCCGCCAAGGGCGCGACGGTGAAGACGCTCGAGGGCAGCGAAGTCACCACCAAGAGCCAGGACGGCGGTGTGACCGTGAACGGCGCCAAGGTCGTCAAGGCTGACATCGATGCCAGCAACGGCGTGATCCACGTGATCGACACGGTGATCCTGCCCCCCAAGAGCGGCAAGTAATCGCCGCGCCTGAGTGTTTGGACAACGTTCCGCATTCTCTCTGAAGCCGTGCACGCTCCACCGGGCGTGCTACGGCATTGACGGTCGGGGTTGCAGTGTGGCGGGTGTCCGGTTCTTCCGGTAGTGGTTCCAGCGATGGGTGCGTTACTGAGAAATCCCGCGGTGGTCTGCATCCGTGGAATTCACCGGATGCGAAGTGACCATGCCCGGGTGACTACTCCGGGTATGATGAAGGTGTCCCGGGACGCGTGTCCGCGGGAAACCGTCAGGCATGGAGCCGTCCCCGCCGTGTCCGAATACCTCCTTCATCGAGTCAGCCGCGGTGAAGAGGGCGCGGTGCGCGAGTGCATCGAGCGCTACGCCGGCCTTGTCTGGAGCCTTGCGCAGCGCGTCGGCCTCCCCCGAGCGGAGTGTGAGGACGCGGTGCACGAGGTCTTCACCGAACTCTGGCGGACGAGCGGCAAGTACGACCCGTCCATCGCTTCCGAAACTGCGTTTGTTGCCACGATTGCGCGTAGGCGGTTGATCGACCGCCGCCGGCGTGTCACGCGCCGTCCGCAGCCCCAGCAGATCCATGACGACGCCGTGCAGTCGCCGGCCGTCGACTCCCCCGCCATGATCAGCGACGAGGCGCAGCGTGCCCGCGCGGCCCTCAACGAACTGAGTCCGGAGCAGCAGAAAGTGCTGCGGCTAAGCGTCTATGAAGGGCTGAGCCACGACCTGATCGCACGGTCCACGGGCATGCCGCTGGGCACGGTCAAGACCCACGCCCGCCGCGGCCTCATCCGCCTGCGCGAGATCCTCGGCGTGCCCAAGCAAGCTTGGGAAGCCGGTCCAGACTCGCGCCCGCAAGGGGGTGCCGCGTGACGACGCTGACCCCAAGCCAGTTCGAAAGACTGCAGGACCTCCTTGCGGATCGCGCCCTGGATGCGCTTGATGCGTCCGACTTCCCTGAACTCGATGCCGCACTCCCGGGGCACAATGCAAGGGAGTCGTCGCTCGATGTCGCGGCCGGTCTCGCCGCAACGGCGATGCTCACGACGCGCGATATGGACGGCGTTCCGGCCGCACTGGAACAGCGTCTGCTGCTGTCGGGCAAGGCGTGGTGCGAGAGCGTGAACGCCGAAACTCCCGCGCCCATCCCTTTCAGGGGGGGGCCGGGCCTCCGCGCACTGCCGTGGCTCGCCGCCGCGGCGGGCATAATCCTCGCGATCATCGCGTGGTTGCCCGGCTCCAGCAGCGTCGATCCCCGCACCGGCCGTCAGCGACTGTTGGCGACCAGCACGGACGCGGTCACTCTGTCGTGGAAGGACTGGGATGCCCCCGAGGTCCCCGGCGTGCAGGGCGACGTCGTATGGAGCGACAGCGCCCAGAAGGGATACATGCGGTTCACAAACTTGCCGACGAAGGACTCGGGCAAGGAGCAGTACCAGCTCTGGATCGTGGACAGCCGTGGCATGGAGCAGCGGATTTCCGGTGGGCTATTCAACGGTGGGACAGGAGAAGTGGTGGTGCCCATTGAGCCGGGCATCCGTGTGCAGAACGCGGCGGCGTTCGCCGTCACCATCGAGAAGCCGGGCGGCACGTGGGTGAGCGACATGTCCCGGCGCGTGGTCATCGCCGCCAAGTAACGCGCCTGGCCTGCAGGGCTGATACCGTTCTGCAATGGCGTCAGCAGAGACCGGGACGAAGTCGTGCGCGCAGAACGGGCGGTCGGTGTCGCTGCGCGTCATGCCGGCACCCGGCCACGAGGCCTTCCCGCACAGTTCGGTCAGAAAGTCCGGCGTTGCGAAGTGGCGGGCCGTCGTGCTCGTCACGGTGCACGTTCTGATCGCGATCCACATCGTGCAGTGGCTGGTCCATGGGCTCACCGTCTCCCCGGTGGAGCCAAGCGAGTCGATGTACACGCTCGAGGTGGGGAAGGTCAACGCGGGGTTTGTGTTCTTTGCCGCGGCGATCGCTTCGACCCTGCTTTTCGGCCGGTTCTTCTGCGGCTGGGGGTGCCACATGGTGGCCTTCCAGGACCTGTGCGCGCACTGGATGACGAAGCTGGGGGTGCGGCCCCGCATGTTCCGCTCACGCCTCCTGCTCTGGGTGCCGCTGCTCATGGCGATCTACATGTTCGTCTGGCCGGCGATACGGCGTGAGGTTGTGTGGCCTCTCTCGCGGTGGTGGGGTCGGGAGATGCTCGCGTACGTCTACAAGGAGCTCGCGCCCAGCACGCTGATGGCGGAATGGGCGCGCAAGCTTGAGTTTGGTCTGCCCTGGTGGATGGGCGAGGCGTTCAAGTTCCCCGGGTTCTCCAACCACTTCATCGTTGAGGACTTCTGGGCCACATTCCCACCCTGGTGGATGACGATTCCTTTCATGCTCACCTGCACCTTCGCGATGGTGTACTTCCTGGGGAGCAAGGGCCTGTGCAATTACGCCTGCCCGTACGGCGGGTTCTTCGGCGTTGCGGACCGCCTGAGCGTGGGACGCATCGAAGTGAACGACAACTGCAACCAGTGCGGCCACTGCACGGCGGTCTGCACGAGCAACGTCCGCGTACACCAGGAAGTCCGTGACTATGGACGCGTGGTGGACCCCGGCTGTCTGCGCTGCATGGACTGCACGAGCGTGTGCCCGACGCACGCCCTGAGTTTCAAGTTCGGTGCGCCCGCGGTCTTCGCAAAGCCCCGGACAGCGGAGGCAAAGTCGGGTCGAGTGCGGCGTCCCGAGTTTGACCTTTCGGTGTGGCAGGAAGTTGCGGTGCTTGTGGTGGGGTTGGCCGTCTTCTACAGCTGGCGGAGCGCGTGGAACCAGATCCCGATGCTGATGGCCGCGTCGATCGGCGTCATCGGCGGGTTTGCCGCGTGGAAGTGCTGGGCCCTTGCCACCGTGCCCAACGTGCGTCTGCAGAGCCTTCAACTGCGGACCAAGGGCCGGCTGCGCGGGGCTGGCGTCGCGTTCGTGCTGTTGTCGCTGGTGTTCTTCGCGGTCACCGCGTGGGCCGGCTGGGTGCGTGTGCACCGGCGCATCGCCGAGGGGCTCGACGTGGGCGTGACCGCCGCGCAGAACGTCGTGTTTGCCCCCACGTATGTGCCGGACGAAGCCCAGAAGCGCGATGCACTGCGGGCGGTGGCGCACCTTGAGAAGTCCGGGCCCCGCAGCGTGGGCGGATACGGCTGGAACCTGACGCCGGACCAGTGGAACCGGGTGGCGTGGCTCAAGGCTGTTGCCGGCGACCTGCCGGGAGCGGAACGCGCTCTCGTGCGCGGCATGAGCCTGGGGACGCCTTCCGAGGAGCTCGTGAATTCAGCACACCGCATCTTCGCACTGCAGCAAAAGACCAACGCCGAGTTCTCGGAGGCGATGGAGCGGGTGCTCGCAGTCAATCCGAAAGCAGCGCACGTGCGCGTCGCGGTGGGGTACTCCAAGCTGCAGCAGAATGATCCCGAAGCCGGCATCGCGCGGTTCAAGGAAGTGCTCGCCGCCGGGGCGAAGTCCGACCCTCGCGCGGTGTACCGGGCTGTGGACGCGCTCCTGCAGCTCGGGCGTGCCGAGGACGCCGTGGCGGGGCTGGACCAGCAAATCGCTGATCGCCCGTGGGTGTGGGAACTGCTTGAGTTGCGGGCCGGGATCGCGACATTGAAGGGGGAACCCCGGGTGGCAGTGGACCATCTGCAACGGGCGGTCAAGCGGGCACCCAAGAACGCGGGGTTGTGGGCCAAGCTCGCGGATGCTCGCGCCGCGTCGGGGGACGCGGCCGGGGCAAAGTTGGCCCGAGAACGGGCGGAAACTCTGGTCCAAGACCAAAATCTGCCGACCGAGTAACTTCCCCCCGATGGGTCCGAAAAAGGCCATCGGAATTCCCACCACTCGGTACGAAACCGCCCTTGCGGTGCCCGGTCATTCGGGTATTCTGGTCGCCGTCCGGGTCTCGTGGGGTTCGTTGCCCGTTTTCATGACGGGCGGGGTGTTTCGTCGTGTGGTCGGTATCTGGTCCGGTGTACCCACAGGAGTCGATGCAATGGCGAAGGTCTCTGGCACACAAGTGATGGTCGCGGCTGCTGGGCTGGCATGCGTGACGGGTTTGGCCGCCGCCCAGCGCACGCCCGGTCCGGACGTGATCGTGGGTGAGCTGCACCAGGTGCAGGCCTACGGGCAGACCACGGTCAACAGCGTGACGTACAACGCGTACTCGGTGGGAACGACGTCGTGCAACCGCGGCGACACGACCCTCGATTGGTACGACGACTCGAACCAGACCGCGGGCATCCCGCAGTCCTGGTGGAATCGCCACCCCGTCATCGGCCAGAACGCTTTCCGCTGGAAGCTGGTCAACGGCGCTGGTCAGTTCGACATGATCGGCCAGTCGTGGCTCAAGCACGGCTTCACGGCGTTGCAGGGCAACGCCTGCACGCTCGGCTGCACACCGTACATGAACGGCGACGAGCTCGGCGTCGGTTGCTCCGACCCGTACGGCTCAAGCCTCAATGGTTCGCAGGGCATGGGTGACCTGGGCCCCAAGAGCCAGATCAACAGCCACTCCGGCGTCTATCCGTTCCCCGTGGCGTACGGCCCCGGCATGACGATTGCGAATCTCCTGTCCCGCCGCGTCATCATCAAGAACGCCGATCTGGATCCAGCGCAGAACCCCGGCGCCCTCTACTGGGTTGAAAGTCAGTACGTGGCGTGGGACGACGCCCAGTATGTAAACGGCGCGGCGGAAGCCCAGCCGGGTCTGATGGACAACGACAACAACAACGCGTCCCATAGGCGCGTCGCGTTCACGTTCAGCACCACGCAGAACCGCTATAACATCGCGTTCGTGTCCGGCCAGTCGACGCAGCGCGAGCGTGGAGCGATTTACGGCTGGTCCGCTGCGGAGCCGGGCGTGTCCGTGAACCCGTTTGATATCCCCAACGAGGGGCGTTACGTGATGGGCTTCAAGGTCACGCCGATCGCCGGCGGGATGTACCACTACGAGTACGCGATCTTCAACATCAACTCCGATCGCGCGGGCTATGGCTTCCGCATCAATTACCCCGAGGGCCGCGCCAGCACCGTGGCACCGACGAACATCGACTTCAACGACAGCGACTATCACAGCGGTGAGATCTACGACAACACCGACTGGGTGAACGTGACCGACTCGACAGGCATCGAGTGGCACAGCCCGCAGACCTTCGCGCAGAACGCGAACACCAACGCACTGCGTTGGTCCACGACCTACTCCTTCCGGTTTGACTCCCCTCGGCCGCCGGTCGCCGGCACCGCCACCTTCACGCTCTTCAAGCCCGGCAATGTCGGGGACCCTGCGTTCGTCACCGTGCCGATCCAGGTGCCCCAGCCGGTGCCCTGCGACACGGACTTCAACAACGACGGCCTGTTCCCGGACACCGCGGATATCGACGACCTGCTCGCCGTCTTCAGCGGCGCGCCGTGCCCGACGGCCTCGTGCGATTCCATCGACGTCAACGGTGACGGACTCTTCCCCGACACGCAGGACATCGATGACTTCCTCGCGCTGTTCTCGGGCGCTCCCTGCGTCTGAGCCGCCGCGCGGTGCGAACGGACTCCTGTGCGGCGCCGCGGCGAAACCCGCGGCGCTGCTTTGTCGGTGGAATGAACGTGGACTTCGGAGGGTCGACATGCTGCGTCTTTCGCATGCCATGAAGGTGGGTCTGCTCGCGGGGTGCTTCGTCGCTGGCGGCGCGTTCGCCGACCAGGCGACCCTCACCACGATGAAGGACAACACGCTGTACCAGTCCGCGCCGGACAACCCGCTGAGCAACGGCTCGGGGCCCGGCATGTACTGCGGCAAGAACGGCGGCGGGCTCATCCGGCGGGCCCTGATGCGGTTCGACATCGCTTCTGCCGTGCCCGCCGGCTCCACCATCAACTCCGTCACGCTCCGGTTGCAGTGCATGCAGGCCCCCAATTCCACCGCCCGTTCGTGCTCCCTGTACCGTGTCCTCGCCGACTGGGGCGAGAGCATCTCCGTCGCCAGCGGCGGCGGCGGCGGCGGGGACATTGCAGGGCCCGGTGATGCGTCGTGGTTCAACCGCTTCGAGCCGACCGCAACGACACCGGCAATCCCGTGGTCCACGGCCGGGGGGCAGTTCGCCGCGGCGTCGAGCGCAACGGCGACCGTGAACGGCTACGGGGCCGCGTACACGTGGGGCTCCACCGCCCAACTCGTCGCGGACGCGCAGTTCTGGCTGGACAACCCTCAGTCCAACTTCGGGTGGATCCTCCGGGGTGTGGAAACAAGCAGCCAGACCGCCCGCAAGTTCGCCACGCGCGAAGAAACCAACGTCGCGTTCCGGCCCAAACTCACCATCGACTACACGCCCCCGGCGACGTGCGGCGACATCGACTTCAACAACGACGAACTCTTCCCGGATACGCAGGACATCGCGGACTTCATCGAGGTCTTCGGCGGCGGTGCCTGCTCGTCGGGTAACTGTGACACGATTGACTTCAACAACGACGGCCTCTTCCCTGATACGGACGACATCAGCGCATTCCTGCGTGTGTTCTCCGGCGGGGAGTGCTGAGCGGCGGGGTTGTTGTGCGGGCTGGAACGGGGGGAGCGTTGTGTGTGGGTGTGTGGGTGTGTGGTTGTGAGTGTGGGCTCTGAAAGGAGACCTCTGTGATCGCGCACCGATTGAATTGTGTCCGTGCTGCTGCGCTCGTGTCCGCCGCGTTGGCCTTCCCCGCGTGGGCTGACACCGTGACGGTCGGTGCCGCCGCCGACACGTGCATCTTCGCGCCCCAGTTCGGATCAGAGCAGTCCAACGGCGTGGGTATCCACCTGTACGCCGGCAAGAACTCGAGCGGCAACGTCCGCCGAGCGTTGCTGCGGTTTGACCTCTCTTCGATCCCGCCGGGCTCGATCGTGACCGACGTCACCGTGAGCCTCACATGTACGAGGTCTCCCAACGGCGACAATCTGACGTTCGCCATGCACCGGGTGCTCGGCGCATGGGGGGAAGGCACGTCCGACGCGGGAGACCCCGGCGGCATCGGCGCAGAAGCAACCCCGGGCGATGCGACGTGGGTGAACCGCGTCTACCCGTCCACCCCGTGGACCACCGCTGGTGGTGACTTTGTCGCTTCGCCCAGCACCTCCACCGTGGTGTCGCTCACGGGCAGCTACACATTCCCGAGCACGCCCGCCCTGGTGAGCGATGTGCAGGCGTGGATCGACAGCCCGCCCAGCAACAACGGCCTGATCCTGCTCGGCGACGAATCTGTGAGCGAGGGGCCGGCGGCGCGTCGGTTCTCCTCGCGAGAGAATCCCGCGCTCGCAGAGCGCCCGAGCATCACCGTCACCTTCACGCCGCCCGCGGGCTGCGACGCCATTGACTTCAATGGTGACGGCCTCTTCCCCGACACCGCTGATATCGACGACTTCCTGAGCGTGTTTTCCGGCGGCGCCTGTTCCACGGGCACGTGCGGCGATGTGGACTTCAACAACGACGGCCTCTTCCCGGACACGCTCGATATCGACAGTTTGCTGAGCGTTTTCAGCGGCGGCCCGTGTTTGTGATGCTCCGCCATGCCGCTGCCACCCGGCCCGGACGGGTCGGCGTGGGTATACTTCGCCCACGTTGGGCGGCTGGCGCAGTTGGCTAGCGCGCATCGTTGACATCGATGAGGTCACTGGTTCGAGTCCAGTGCCGCCCACTTGCTGTTTTCCTGACGCCGCCCGATGACCATCGGGCGGTGTTTTGTTTGGTGTTTTTGTTTGGAGTAGCGACGTTTACCCATGCCCGAAGAGTGTCGCCGGCGCGATGCGTCGCGACGTGATCGCGCCCCCGCCCGGCGAGACGCCGAGCCACGGCGTCGGCGCATCGGGCATGGCGAGCGTGACTTTCACTGGTGCGTGCTGGTGGTGCCGGAGGGCGGTCTCCGGGTGGTTGCACTGCCGCGACAGGTGCAGCAGTACGACGTGCGAGCGCGGCGCAATGTCCCGCACGAGCTGGGCACTCTGCTCGTTGGAAAGGTGCCCGCTGCCGCCCATGATGCGGTCCTTGAGCGACTCGGGGCGGGCGGAAGCTTCCTGCATCCGCGGGCAGTAATTGCTCTCCAGCGCGAGCACGTCCACGCCCGCGAGGGTCGTGGACAGCGTCCGTGTCGGAGTGCCGATGTCGGTGGCGTACCCAAGGTCGCCGGGCGCGGACTCGAGCATGAACCGGAAGGCCACGCTGCCGAGGTCGTCGTGAGGGTTGGTGACGCAGCGCACATACACCGGTGCGCCGCCGGCCGCCGGCAGATCAAAGTCACCCTCGAACAACTCCGTGCGGTGGTGTGTGACGCCCTCCCGCCCTGCTCGCCCGCGGTGGCGGCGGTGCACGAAGATCGGGGCGGTTTCGGGAAGAGCATTGACCCACGTGGGCCGCCAATGGTCCGCGTCCAGGTGCGTCAGCAGGACGCCATGCACCGGGACGCCGGCGAGACCAACCTGGGCCAAGAGCAGCCGCGTGCGCCGGGGCGAGAGCCCCAGGTCTATCAGGTAAAGACGCCGCGCATCCCCCTGTCCCACGAGCAGGGCCGAGCAGTTGCCGCTGCTGCTGCTGGACAGCACGCACAACTGCATCACGCAGCCGTCCAATGGGCGCATCAGGGGCTCGGGGTGGTCCGGTTGACGGGGCATGATGCGAGCAGAGCCCTCTCGGGATGTCGTTGATTCAGGAGAGCGATTCATCCTCAACGCCCTGGCGGGCGCGGCACAACGCTTTCCCGGTCTTCTGCGCGATGAAGTCACGGAACTCGCGCACATACTCGGACTGCTTCGCGAGGTCCTCAAGGGCCGCGACCATTTCCTCACGCGGCAGCCGGGGGATGAGCACCGTGCGATAGGCCTTGTCGATGAGGGTGATGTCCTCGCGAGGAACACCGTTGCGACGCATGCCCACGCGGTTCAGGCCCGTCACCATGTTGCGTTCGCCCACAATACAGAACGGCGGGACGTCCATCGCGCTGACGGTGCCGCCGGAGATGAACGCAAACCGGCCGACGCGGCAGAACTGGTGGACGGCCGTGTTGCCCGACAGCATGACGTTGTTCGCGATCGTGACGTGTCCCGCCAGGAGCGCCCCGTTCGCCAGGATCACGTCATTGCCGATGACCGAGTCGTGGCCCATGTGGCTGTTGACCATCAGCATGCACCGATCACCCACCGTGGTGGGGTGCGCCGTCTTGCTGGCGGCGTGGACCGTGACCGACTCGCGGATCAGGTTGTTGTCCCCGATCTTGACGCCCGCGGTCGGGGTGACGCCCGGCGTGAACTTGTAGTCCTGCGGCGCAAAGCCGATGCACGCGAAGGGGTAAATCGTGTTGTTCTGACCGATGTCGCACGGCCCCTCGATGCACACGTTGGCGATCAGCTTGGTGCCAGTGCCGATGGTGACATCCCCACGGATGAGGCACCCCGGGCCGACTTCCACCCCCGGAGCGAGCCGGACGGTCTTGTCGACCAGCGCGGTGGGGTGGACCGAGGGTGCGGCGGGCTTGGATTCGATCATGGCGGAAGCGTCTGCGGTGGTGGGGGACATGACCCGGGATGGTATTCGGGGAAGGGGTGGGGGGAGCGCGCCTCGCCCTATCCTGCTGAGGCACTAAGGGGGTCGTGGACCGATAGTTCAGTGCCGGTATGGGCAGGAGGCCCGTGCCCGAAATGAGGGTGGAACCCGCGCGTGATCCTGAACTTCCAGAGCCTGATTGTGCGGCGACTCCTGCTCCTGCTGGGGATCGTCGCTGTCGCATTCGTGCCCCTCACGCTCCGGCTCTTCGCGCTCACCGTCAACAGCCGCGAGAACCTCGCGGAGGCACGCAACCGCCTGGAGCGGCGCCAGTGGATTCCCACCGTCCGCGGCAAGATCCTGGACCGCAAGGGCCGCGTGCTGGCCGAAGACCGCGCGGCCTACGACGTCGCGGTGGACTACCGCGTGCTCAGCGGTGACTGGTCCCGCCAGCAGGCCCGCACCACCGCACGGCGCCTCGCCGGGCGACGCTGGCTCGATATGAGCCCGGACCAGCGCCAGCAACTCGCCGACGAGCTCCTGCCGGGCTTCGCCGCGCACCTCGACAACGCGTGGGACCGGTTGGCGGCTGCGCTCAGTGTCCCCCGATCCACCCTGGACGAAGCGAGAGCCAAAGTCGTCGCGCAGGTGGAGGCCCGCCAGCGCGATGTCTCGTCGAAGAGGCTCGAGAAGGAACTCGCGAACGCTGAAACCAGCAAGGAAGTGCTGACGCCAGAGCAGATGCGCAAGGCCCAGAAGCGGGCCGACGAGCCCATCGCGGAAAAGAGCCAGTCGCACGTGCTGATGGCCCGTGTTGATGATGCACCGGGCTTCACCGCGCAGTCACTCGCGTCCGAGTCTGTCGAAGTCGTGCTCGCCACCGGTGGCACGGCCGACAGCCTGGGCCTGCCCAGCGACCGCACCGAGGTGCTGCCCGCGGTGCCCGGCCTCACGGTCTTTGATTCGGCGGACCGCACGTACCCGCTCGAGCGCCAACGGGTCTCGATCCCGCGTGAGTCATTTCCGCACGCGGTCAGCAGCAGTGCGCCGCTGGATATCGAGGTTGACGGCGTCGCCATCCACCTCCTGGGCAAACTGCGGGACCAGGTACACGGCCGCGCGACCGATGCCAAGGGCGCAGTGCAACCCGGCGACGCCGACCGCCGCCGGGAGTTTCTCGAGTTATCGCCCGACTTCGCCCGGGCCGCGCGGCTCGATGACGGCACCGACCGCGGCGCGTACTGGAACCGCGACCGTGTCGGTGACACCGGTGTTGAGGGCCGGCACGAGAACCAGCTCCGCGGTCTCCGCGGCTTGGCGCTCACGCACATGGATACCGGCGGGCGTGACACCGTGCCGCCCGAGCCCGGCCAGGATGTGCAGCTCACGATCGACGCCGCGCTGCAGGCCCGCATCCAGGCGATCATGGACCCGCGTGCGGGGCTCGCGGTCGTCCAGCCCTGGCACGGCAGCACCTCCGAGTTCCCACTGCCCTTGGGCACGCCCCTCTTTGGAGCGGCGGTTGTGGTGGAGGTGGAGTCGGGCGAGATCGTCGCCGCCGTCAGCACGCCGACATTCGCGCGGGAAGACCTGCTGCGCGACCCGCTCTCGATCTACCGTGATCAGGTCGCCCGCCCAGCTCTCAACCGCGCAATCGGCGCGGAGTATCCGCCGGGCTCCATCGTCAAGCCCTTGATCCTCTGCGGGGCTGTGCAGCACGGCGTGGGCTCTCTCGATGAGCACATCGCCTGCCATGGGTTTCTCTACGAGAACCAGCCCAATACGCTCCAGTGCCTCATCTGGAAGCGGTTCAAGAACACGCACAGTGTGCGACTGGGGCACGATCCGAGCCCGGTCGAGGCGATCGGTGTTTCCTGCAACATCTACTTCTACACGCTCGGCCGCCGCCTTGCCGGCAGCGGCATCCGCACCGTGTACGACGAGTTCGGCGTCGGGCACAAGTTTGGACTTGGCGCCGGGTACGAAGCGCCGGGCCAGATCGGTGCGCCGGGCCGTGACATCACCCTGTTTGACGCGACGCTGATGGGTATCGGCCAGGGGCCGGTGACGTGGTCGCCCTTGCACGCGGCGAACGCGTACGCGACGCTCGCCCGCAGCGGCGATTGGATCCAGCCGACGCTCGTGCGTGGCGGCACGACACCGGAGGTCCGCCGGCTGAACTTGGACCCCGCGTCGGTGAACGCCGCACTGCATGGTCTTGCCTTCGCCATCAACGAATCATCGGGTTCCGCGCACCACATGCAGATCGACGGCTCCGGCGCGACCGAACCGATCTTCGATGCCGACGGCATCCGCATCTGGGGCAAGACCGGCACGGCCGAAGCGCCGGACCTGATGGTGGACGACGACGGCGAGGGACCGCTCCGCCCGCACGCGGCACGCGTGGGCGACCACTCCTGGTTTGTGGTGCTGGCCGGGACGGACCGGCCCAAGTACGCCATCAGCGTCATCATCGAGTACGGCGGCAGCGGCGCAAAGGTTTCCGGCCCTATTGCGAACCAGGTCGTGCACGCCCTTCAGGACGAGGGGTACCTGCCGTGAACCACTCGCACTCAACGACCGTCTACGCCCACTACGACGAATCG
Organism: Phycisphaerales bacterium; assembly: GCA_036261855.1. Classification (GTDB taxonomy): domain Bacteria; phylum Planctomycetota; class Phycisphaerae; order Phycisphaerales; family UBA1924; genus BJHL01. The sequence continues at coordinate 20,090 of DATAKA010000127.1, forward strand.
AGCATCCCCCGGCTCCTGCGGATGCCCGCCGCGTTGCTCCGACGGGGCGGCGCAGCGTGGATCACGGTCGGTGCGTCCGTGCTGCTGGTGCTGATGGGCACGCTGGCGATCGACGCCGCGGAGTCGCTCCGGCCTTCTTCGACGCACCTGTTCGGGCCTACCGCGATGAAGCACCTGATGTTCGCGCTGCTGGGCATAACGTGCGCAGCGGCCGTGGCAGTCCCCGACTACCGCAAACTCGGGCCGTTCTCATTCATCGCGTACGGCGCGGCCCTCCTGCTCCTGGTCTTTCTGCTCATCCCGTTCGTACCAAGCTCCATCGTCCGTCCGCGCGGCGGCGCGCGCGGGTGGATCGACCTGGGGCCGGTGGACTTCCAGCCCGCGGAACTGATGAAGGTCGCGTACATCGTGACGCTGGCGTGGTACCTGCGCTACAAGAAGAACCACCGGACCATCAAGGGCCTGCTCTGGCCCGCGCTCATCACCGCGGTGCCGATGGGCCTCATCATCCTCCAGCCCGACCTTGGCACGGCCATCCTGTTCATCCCCGCGCTCTTCTTCGTGCTGATCGCGGCCGGCGCAAAGCTCAAGCACCTGACGCTCGCGGTGGTCATTGCCGCGCTGGGCGCGCCGGCGGTGTACCCCATGCTCAAGCCGCACCAGAAGCAGCGGATCGTGGGCCTCTTCCTGCAGGTCAAGGGCGACGACCGTGAAGACCTGGACATCAACATGCAGCCCGTTACGGCCCAGCGCCTCATCGGCGCGGGCGGCGTGTTCGGGCGTTCAGAGGAAGAGACGCGGGCCCTGCACCACTTCAACGCCCTGCCTGAACGCCATAACGACATGGTCTTTGCACCAGTCGTGACGCGGTACGGGCTGGTCGGCGGTGTTGCCCTTCTGGGCCTGTGTTTGGCCTGGTGTGCGGGCGCGATCCTCACGGCGGGCTCGTGCGGCAGCCCCTTCGGCCGCCTGGTCTGCGTGGGAGCGGCGGGGTTCTTCTTCGCTCAGACCGTGGTTAACGTGGGCATGAACGTGGGGCTCCTTCCGATCATCGGAATCACGCTGCCCTTTGTCAGCCACGGCGGCTCCAGCATGCTGGCCCAGTGGCTCATGGCCGGGCTGGTGCTCGGGGCCGCCATGCACAAGGGCGGGTACGAGATCGGGCAGCGGCTGAACTTCGAAGACCAGGAACTCGATTGAGGGGTGCTGCGCAGGTGCCGCCGCGACCGGCACCGTGATCGCGCCACCGCAGGCTCTACCATGCCGCGTGCAGCGCCGCATCTACCTCGACAACGCCGCGACAAGCTTCCCGAAGCCGCCCGCCGTCTACGACGCGATGATGCGGTACGCCCGGGAGATCGGTGCTTCCCCGGGTCGCGGGCACTACGAGGAGAGCCGGGAAGGGGCCCGCATTATCCGGGAATGCCGGCGCCGCATCGCAGACTTTCTCGGCGGCACCGAGCCCGCGAACGTCATCTTCACACTGAACACCAGCGATGCGCTGAACCTTGCCATCAAGGGCGTTGTCCGTGCAGCCAGGCTGCGGCACGCGCGTGCAGGCGGTCACTTTGGCGCAGCACCGCTCCGTGTGGTCACCACCGCGATCGACCACAACAGCGTGCTGCGGCCCTTCTGGGCCCTTGCGGAAGAGGGCGCGGAGGTCACCCATGTCCCGGCGCACCCGGAGACAGGCATCGTCGCGATGGACGACCTTCGGCGGGCCATCACGGACGACACCACGCTGGTGGCCGTGAACGCGGTGAGCAACGTGACGGGTGCCGTGCAGCCAGTGTGCGAAGCCGCGGCGCTGTGCCGCTCACTCGGGGTCGCGTGCCTGGTGGACGCGGCGCAGGCGCTGGGCCATGTGCCGCTCAAACTCTCGGAGTGCGACGCTGACCTCCTTGCCTTTCCCGGGCACAAGGGGCTGCTGGGCCCGCAGGGCACAGGTGGGCTGTATGTGAAGCCGGGCTTTGAGGATCGTCTCGCAACGACGCGTGAGGGTGGTACGGGTTCCATCAGCGAGCTTGATGCGCAGCCGCACACGATGCCCGAGCGCTACGAGGCAGGCAGCCACAACACGATCGGCATCGCGGGGCTGTCCGAGGGCGTGAAGTGGCTGGAAGAGCGGGGAACGGAAGTGCTCCGCACCCACGAAGCCGAACTCGTGACGCTCATGCTGTACCTGCTGAGGTCGGCTGGGTGCCGGATGCACGACGCGCCGGAACAGGAAGGCCCTCTGCGGACGCTGCGGCTCCTTGGGCCCACCCGCGTCGAGGATCGGGTCGGCACGTTCTCGTTCGTGCACGACTTCCTGACGCCTGCGGAAATGGCCGCGATGCTCGAACAGCACTTTGGCATCCTGGCGCGGTCAGGCCTGCACTGCGCCCCGCTGGCCCACCGCATGCTGGGAACGCTGCACGATTCCGACCGCGCCTGGGGAGCACTGCGCCTCAGCATCGGTCCCTTTACAACACCGCAAGACATCCACGCGGCGGCCCACGCGCTGACGGAGATTGCGTCAGAACAACCGGCACCCGCCGTGACACGCGTCACTGGCTGACAATGTGGGCCCCGCCCGAAGGTGTGACAGGAAAGATCTCGGGCGTGCTTCCGACGATGGCAGTGTACTTCTGGACGACGGCAGCCGCCGCATCCAACTCGCTCCCCCTGCGGATGAGCGCAATCACGCACCCGCCGAATCCGCCGCCGGTCATGCGGGCTCCGAGCACGCCCGGGGCGGCGCATGCAGCCTCCACCGCGGCGTCGAGCTCTGCACAAGACACGCGGTAGTCATCCCGCAGGGACGCGTGGGACTCGGTCATCAGTGTTCCCAGCAGCGATAAGTCACCACGCTCCAAGGCACCGACCGCACGCAGCACCCGCGACTGCTCCCGCACGCAGTGCAGAGCAAGGCGAGAATGCTCGTGGCCCAGCACGCCCACGTACGCGAGTACGTCGGCCTCGGTCAGTGAGCACAACCATTGTGTACCCAGCACATGGGCAGCGTGCGCCGTTGCTGCGGCCCGGAGGGGGTACTCCGTGCTCCCCAGCGCGTGCTTCACGCGGGTGTTGATGACCAGGAACGAAGCGTCAGTGGGAACACGCACTGGGCGCACCACGACCGGCTCCACGCAGTCGATCAGGATCGCATGACCGTCGCTCCCGGCTGCGCTCGCAATCTGGTCCATCACGCCGCAGGGCACGCCGGCGAACTCGCGCTCCGCCCTGCGGCAGGCGGCCGCGGCCCGGAGCGGGTTCCACGGAAGCCCCCACGCGGCGTACAACGCCCGTGCGAGTGCAACCTCCAGTGCGGCGGACGAGGACAGCCCGGCTCCCAGCGGCACATCAGAAGCGATCGAGAGCCGCAGCGGCGGGGTTGCGTGCCCATGCGGGATGTCCCGCAGCACGCACGCGATCACGCCCAGTGTGTACCGGCGCCAATCGCCGGCCGGAAGTTCGGGCGTGATGCCTTGGACAGCGCTTGCTGCCACATCGGTGCCAAACTGCCAAGGCTCTAGTCCGGCTTGCTCACTCAGAACCTGCCACGGGCCATCACCCGCCGGGCCGACCGCCACGGCGCACTCCCGGTCAATCGCCATGGGCAGCACGCTGCCCCCGTTGTAGTCGATGTGTTCCCCGATGATGTTCACACGCCCGGGGGCACATGCAACGACGTACGGGGTGGTCCCGAAGCGGTGGACCGACAGCGAGACGGCGCGCGCATCCGGAGTGCGGGGTGGTCGGGGCTCGCTGTCGGGCATCCCGCAAGGCTACGGGGCCGTTCACGCCCCGTGGTGCGCATGAAAAAGGGGCCTCCCGTCCCGGGGAGGCCCCTCGTGTGCCCGTGCTGGCGCGGCCGCTTAGATGCAGGCGCCGCCGGAGAAGACCGACAGGAGGGAATCGATGTCGGCCGTGTCGGGGAAGAGGCCGTCGTTGTTGAAGTCGATGTCGCCGCAGTTGCCCGTGGAGCAGGCACCGCCGCTGAAGACGCTCAGGAAGTCGTCGATGTCGGCCGTGTCAGGGAACAGGCCGTCGTTGTTGTAGTCGATGGCATCACAGCCGATCGCGGTGATCGTGAGGTTGCCGGAGCCGACGGCCGTGGTCGTATTGCCCGCCACGCGGATGTAGTAGGTCGTGTTGCCGATGACGTTGAAGTTGTCGATCACCGCCTGGTTGGTGCAGCCGGTGGTGCCCGAGTTGTCGTTGCAGCCAAGCTCCACGCCGAAGCAGGAGTCGGTGACGCTCATGACCGTGTTGAGGGTCGTGCCGCAGGTGCTGAACTTGACGAGGCCGGTGGAAGGCTGGGAGTAGGTGAACCACACGTCGCGCGAGAGGGCTGTGTTGCAGCTGCTGAAGCCGTCGTTGGTCGCCTCGGTGAGGTCGTAGGGGTTGGTGCCGATCACCGCGGGCGTCGCGGTGGAGCAGCTGTCGTTGGCCGCGGCCGCGGGCGCGGGGTTGATGGACAGGTTGATCATGCTCGTTCCCGAGAGGAACGCCGCGGACGGTGCCGCGACGCGGATGAGGTAGGGCACACCGGAGGACATCGCCAGGGACGCGATTCGGCTGCGGGTGTTGGTGCAGCCCGTGGTGGGGCCGGTCACGTAGTTGTCGTTGCAGGCGAGTTCGGAGCCGTTGCAGTTGTCGAAGACGGTGACGACCGTGTCAAAGTTGCCGCCGCACGTCTCGATGCGGTAGTTGCCCGTTGTGGTGGGGGTGAAGGTGTACCAGCGGTCGGCCTTGCTGGTGCCGCCCGGCGCGCACGAGGCGGTGCCGAACATGTCGTTGATGTAGGCGCTGCAGGGGCTCTCGCCGGTGCCAAGCACGTTCGTGCCCTGGACGACCGTGATCGCGCCGCCGCAGACGTCGTTGGCGGCCGCCGGGAACGCCGGGTCAACCTGCACCGTCGCGGTCGTGGTGTTCACGGTGGTGGAGGCGCATTCGCTCGTGATCGCGCAGTAGTACGCGCCCGCATCGGCGGGGGTCAGCGGCGGATTGATACGCATCTGGTAGCTGGTGGCGCCGCTCACGACCGAGCCGTTCACAGTCGGGCCGTCGGCGAGGGGCGAACCGTCCTTGTACTACTGGTAGGTGAGGGGGCCGGTGCCGAGCGCGCCGGCGTTCAGGATGATGTTGCTGGTGCACGCGCTGAAGTTGGTGGGCGACGTGGGGTTGAGGGTGACCGCGGGGGCGACGCAGGCGGTGCCGCCCGTCAGTTGCACAACCCACGGCGGCGCGCCGGGAATGACCTGCGTACCGCCCTGGAAGCCCGCGATCGTGTTTCCGTCGGGCGAGATCGCCGAGGGGAAGCCGAGCTTGCAGAGGCCGGTCAAGGGGTTGCCGTCGCCGTCCTCCACAGGGCCGTAGTTCGCCGTGATGTTGGGCGTGCCCGCCGCCACATTGAAGTCATACCAGTCCATGATCTGGTTGGTGGCGTTGGTCCAGATGAAACCGCCCGACATGAATGAGCCGCAGGTGCTGTACACCGCGGTGCCGACGACTGTGTTGCCATCCTCGGACATGCCGGTGATCGACAGCCGGGGCGGGAGGCCGCACGAGGTCACCGAGACAGGCAGCCAAGTAGCCGCCGTGTCCAGGGTCGTGCCGTTGCCGAGGATCGTCGGCGCGTTCCACGAGGAAGTGCCGGCGTTCCATGTCCACTTTGCAAGGAAGGTGTTGCCGGTGTTGTCTACCGCGGTGCCGACGATGATCGTGCCGGTGCTGTTCATCTGGAACGTACCGGGTGTTGACGAGACCGTGTAGGGGAAGCCGCTGCCGTTCACACCGTTGGGCAGGTAGGACATGTCGTACTGGCTCGTGCCGCTGTTCCACCGCCAGACCACCGGCCGGCCACCGTCCGGATCGGCAGTGGGGGTGCCGGCGACGTTGTGTTCCTGAGCTCCCAGAATGACAAGCCCGTCATTGCTCACGGCATAGGCGTTGCCCGTCCGGCGACGCCAGGTGTTGCTCGACGTGCGGAACGGCGTGGGCAGCACCGTGGTCGTGGCCGTGAGGGAATCGTGCACCCACGCACGCCACTGGAACGTGTTGTTCGAGATCGTCGTTCCAGCCGCGCTGTTGTACGAGGAGATGTACCCCTGCCCGCACACATAGCGACCGTTGGGCGAGATGTTGTGCGGGGACATGAAGTTGCCGCCGCTGCCGCCACTGGACCCGGACCCGTAGACCATCAGGCTCGGTGTGATGGGCAGGCCACCCAGGCTCTGCCACGCCGATCCGTCCCAACGCCGCGCGAAGTTCTCATTGGCCGGAAGGAGCGTCGACACGAGGGTCGGAGTTGTGCTGAACGCAGGCGTTACACCCGTCGCTGTGTTGCCGGAGATCGTCTGCGGGCTGTGCAGGGCCGTGCCGACGAAGTTGGCGCCGTCAGCAGAAATCCGCCCGCCTCCCGCGCCGCCCATCGCCGTTTGCGTGAGCGTCGCGCCGTTGAGCGTCCACAGCACGGCCTGACCGTTGCTGCCGCTGATGTACGTGGTGCCCGAGACGGGGTTGCTCACGCCCTGCGGTGTCCCCGACCCGAGCGACGTGATGGTGGGCTGGGCGATCGCTGTGCCGGCGAGGCACGCGAGCGCACAGATGGCGATCCGTGAATTGATTGAGAGGCGTGGCATGCTGATGTCCCTTTCTGCGCGGGTGAGGTGGAAATCTGTGCCACGGACATGGGCGTCCGGCTGGCGTCAGGCCGGATAGTAATCGTCTTTCAGAACGTCTGCAAGACTTTCTCTAGAGAAATTTCTACGAATAACTTCTGTCGTACCTTGTTCCAGCCGAGCATGTGGTACAATGGGAGGCTGCGGGACCGCACCCGGGGACAACTACCGATGCACATAGCCCAAACACATCCAGAACTTCTGGTCGAGGACTGCCGCAAGGCACTGCAAGAAATCCGGCGGTCCTTGATTGAGCTCTATGCCTCGGTTGGGGCAGACCCCAACGCGCCCCAGGAGGTTTCCCGGAAGTTCGGCATCCACCGCAACCTCACATGGAAGGTCTCAAGGGTGATGAGTGCGGGTGATCCGTTCGCCACGCTCCAGCACCTGCCCGGCGATTCTGGTCTTGAGATCGCGATCGAGGCGTTCCGCAAGGCGGGCGCGCCCACGGAGGTCCTCAAGGGCGTGCAGCAGGCCCTGCGGGGCTTTGATGAAGTCGTCAAGCTCCACGCGGGCGAGCGGGCCCACCTGGAACTGATGCTGGACAGCGCGGGCCTCCTGGGCACCTCTTCAGCGTTGGAGCGCAGCCGCGAGTTGGCGTTCGAGGGTCTCTCAGGCCTGTGGGGCGTTCAAGCCAAGTGCAAGCTCACGACCGGCTTTGTGGCACCCAGCGCGAGCAAGCCGGACCACGTGGATTGTGTCTTGGTCGGCGGCTATGGCGGGTTTCGCCGGCTGCGGACGCAGGCAACGTGGACACTGTTCCGCTTCTCCGGGTACAACGACGACGGCACACCGCGTGGATACACGCCGGGCAGTACCGCCGAGATCGAACCGCAGGAGCCCGGCCAGCCGCCCCGAATTCTGCGCCGGTTCTGCTCGCCGAACATGCCCTCTTTGTCGGTCACGACGCATGAGGGAATTGCGGACTACGTGCTGCCATCGGGCCCGGTGGGCAACCTCGGGGCGTTCGATTGCTACTTCGGACACATCCTGGCGGGGTTGCCGTACTTCAAGCGGCCGGGGGATGAGCGGGCGGCGTTCGCGTCCGCGATCACCCTGCCGACGGAGCTCCTGGTCCTCGATGCCATCGTCCACAAGAGCCTCCCAACGCCGAACATTGAGATGGTTACGTTCGGCTTTCCCAACGGGTCGCCGGAGAACCCGCACTCGCACCGGCACCGGTGCACGCTGCCGATCGTGGAGCCGATTGTCGAGCTGGCAGGCAACCCGCCGGCCGTGGCGCACACCACCGTGCCGAAGTACGGCGAAGTTGTGAACGCCGTGTATGAGCGGATGGGGTGGAAGCCCAGCGACTTCCGGGGGATGCGGGTGACCATGCGGCACCCACCGATGTCGACTCTGATCGAGCTCCGTTGGTCGCTGCCGGGATGATGCAACGGAATAACGGACGGCGAAGGGCGTGATCGGACCTTCCGATAGGCAGAGCCGTTTCAAATCTCTGCGATGGGGTGGCACCCCTCACTTCCTGTGATACCTTCTGAGGGTGATCACGCAGACCGGCACGCACGCGTCCCTGCTTGCCCGGCTGGGCCAGAGCCTCGATGGAGGCGGGGACGCCGCATGGCGGGAATTTGTCGAGCGGTACGGCGAACTCATCCGCGGCTTCTGCCGGTCGCGCGGGGTCCTCGGGGCGGACTGCGACGACGTGGTGCAGGACGTGCTGTTGTCACTCGCGAAGGCCATGCCGGGCTTCAAGTATGACCCTGCCAAGGGCAAGTTCCGGTCGTACCTCAAGACCGTCACGCTCCACGCGATTTTCCGCAAGTCGGGTCAGAAGCAGCCCGGGGCCACGCTACAGGACTTCGAGAGCATGACCCACGCCGCGGCTGGCGATGAGGCGGTGGACGCGACGTGGGAGCAGGAGTGGCGGCGGTATCACCTGCGGCGTGCCATGCAGGCGATCGACGCCGAGTTTTCCAGCCGCGACCGGTCGGCGTTCACGCGGTACGCGGTCGGCGGTGAAGACGCGGCGATAGTGTCGAAGGACCTCGGGATGTCGGTGGATGCGCTGTACCAGATCAAGACGAGGATCACGCGCCGTTTGGCGCAGTTGATCGAGCAGCAGGTGCAGGACGAGGGCTGAACGGGGAGCGTGGGAACCGTCTTTGAACGAACACACTTCCAAGGCCGGATCGACGTGGTACCAGGACGACGAGCTGCTGCTCGCCGAGTTGAAACGGTCGCGCGGCGGGGCTGCTCCCATGCCGGGGGTGCCGGGGTACGAGGTGCTGCGCGAGATCAAGCGCGGTGGCCAGGGAATTGTCTTTGAGGCGGTGCAACGCTCGACGCGCCGGCGCGTCGCTGTCAAAGTGCTGCTCGACTCTGCCCTGTACTCCCAGAGCGGGCGGGCCCGCTTCGAGCGAGAGGTTGATCTGGCTGCGTCACTGCGGCACCCGGGCATCGTGCGTGTCTACGACAGCGGCGTGACACCGGACAATCGCGCATTCCTGGTCATGGAATATGCCGAGGGGCGGCCGCTGGACGAGTGGGTCGTGGCACAGGGGCGTGACGTGGCGAAGACGCTCAGCCTGTTCGCCGATGTGTGCGACGCCGTGCAGCACGCGCACATGCGGGGTGTCATCCACCGGGACATCAAGCCCAGCAATGTGCGGGTGGACAACGATGGGGTGCCGCGCGTGCTGGACTTCGGGCTTGCGAAGTTCGATGCGGTGTCGGTGTCTGCGTCCGAGAGCGGCAGCACGCAGGTGGGGCAGTCGTCGCGCCCGGACGTGACGCTGACAACGACCGGCCAGTTCCTGGGCTCGCTGCCCTGGGCGAGCCCTGAGCAGGCCCGGGGCGAGCACGATGACGTGGACACGCGGACCGACGTGTATTCGCTGGGCGTCATGCTGTATCAGCTGCTCACGGGCACGTTCCCGTACGAGGTTAGCGGCGCGCTGCATGCAGCGCTCAACAACATCGTGGGGACTCCGCCGACGCCCGCGCGTCGGGCGCGGCCGGAGTTGGACGAGCAGGTGGAGGTCATCCTCGCGAAGGCGCTCGAGAAGGACCCGGCCCAGCGGTACCAGTCTGCCGCGGACCTTGCCGACGATATTCGGCATCACCTCGCCGGCGAGCCCATCCGGGCGCGGCGTGAGAGCACCTGGCGTGGTCTGCAGAGGACGGCGCGCCGCTACCGCGTGGTCGGCGCGGTGGGGGCGGTCGCGCTGGTTGTGATCACGGTCATGGCTGTTCTGGCGGGCCTGTCGGCACGCAACGCAGCGACACAGCGCGATGCAGCGCGTGCCGAAGCGGCGCGGTCCCAGGCAACGATCGAGTTTCTTGAGAACCTGCTGGCCTCCGCGTCGCCCGACAGGGGCGGCGAGGGTGTGAGCACCAGGGTGGTGGACGTGCTCGACAAGGCGGGAGGCTCGCTGGATGTGACGTACGCGAACGATCCTACCACCCTCGGCACCCTGCACGACATGCTCGGCACCTTGTACACACAGATCGATTCGGGTGACAAGGCCCAGCATCACTTTGAACGGGCCATCGCGGTTCGTTCGACCCTTCCCCGCACGCCGGCGAACGAGCTGGCGCTGCTGACCACGCGCGGAAACATGGGTTCGCTGGCGGTCGCGCAGGGACGCTTCGCCGATGGTGCGAAGATGCTCAAAGCGGCCGCGGCGGACCGTGAGCGTCTGGAAGGGCCACAGAGCTCGGCGCTGGTTGCGATGTACAGCGACCTGGGCTTTGCCCTGCGGCGTGCCGGCGACTTTGAGGGTGCGAAGTCGGCGTTTGAGTCGGGCAAGCGGGCCGCGGCGCCGGGCAGTGAGACAAGCGAGACGTACCTTGTCCTGCTGAACAACTACGCGCAGTTGCTCACCAGCATCAACGACTACGAGGGTGCCGAGCGGGTGATGCGACAGGTCATCGAGGTGCGGGAGACGTCCGACCCGGAGTCCTCGCAGGCGCTCCTTGTGCGGTCCAACCTCGCGTTCTTTCTTCTTGAAATGGGCCGGCACGACGAGGCGCTCGCGGAGATGAAGCCGATCCGGGACCGTGCGCTGCGGATCTTCGGGCCCGACCACCTCAGCTACCTTGTCATCCTGAACAACCTGGGCACCGCGTACCACAGGCTGGGGCGGAACGAGGAAGCCGTGCCGATGTTTCAGGAGGCCATTGACGCATACCGGCGGCGCGGGCCGCTGAACATGGAGGTGGTGCCCCCGCTGGGCAACCTCGCCGGCGCACTCGCTGACCTGAAGCGGTACGACGAAGCGGCGACGGCGGCCAAGGAGGCGTACGAGGTCTCGATGCGAACTGTCGGCGAGCGCTCGCAGGATTCGCTCATCCCGATGAACAACTACGCCGTCAACCTCCGCAAAGCAGGCAGGCTCGACGAGTCGATCGCGATCCTCCGACGCGTGGTTGAGCTTTCAGGCCCAGACGGCGGCGTGTACATGCCCGGGCACTTCCAGCACGACATGTTCCGATTGTCCCTCGGCAGCGCGCTCATCGGCAACAAGCAGGAGGCGGAGGGCCTGCCGCTGGTGCTGGGGGCGTACCAGGGTCTCAAGGAAAAAGTGGGCGACAAGCACTACGGCACCGTCCGGGCCGCGGCGGCGCTCGTGAAGTTTTACGACGATCGCGGCCAGACCGTCGAGGCGGACAAGTACCGCGACGCTGCGAATGTGAAGTGACGCTACGCCGTGACCACGGCCATCAAGAACCCGTCGTACCCCTTCACGCCGACAGTCTGCAGAGCGGTCGCCGACAGACGCGGCTCCGCGGCGATGATCTCGATTGCGCGGCGGATGCCCAGCACGCTTGCATCGGTGCTCGCGGCGTTCGCGACTTCGCCGTCACGCACGACATTGTCGATGATGATGACCGAGCCCGGGCGCGACATGCGGAGTGCGCTCACGAGATAGCCGGGCGTGGACGGCTTATCGGCGTCGATGAACGTCAGGTCGAAGCGAGGGCGTGAACCGGACTGCACCTCCTTCTCGAGCACGGCGATGGTGTCCGCCGCGCGGCCCACATGCAGATCAATCTGCCCGAGCACACCCGCGCGTGCGAAGTTCTCACGTGCGACCCGCGCGTGCTTCTCGTCGAGTTCGAGCGTCACCACACGGCCACCGGGCCCAACACCCTTCGCGAGCCAGAGCGCGCTGTACCCGCCGAGCGTGCCAACCTCCAGCACGTGCCGGGCCCCGCAGACCGACGCCAGCAGCGACAGCAGTTTGCCCTGGTTGGGCGCAACGGCGATGTTCGGCAGGCCCGCCGCGGTGCTGGCCGCCAGAGCCTCCTGGACCACCCGCTGCGTCGCGGCGTCGGTGTGGAGGGACTCGGTCAGGAATTCGTCAACGCGGTCCCAGCGTGCCTGGCCGTGTGGAGGAGTGCTCATGCTGGATCGTTGGAGGCCCCGGGGCTTGGCGGCTCAGCGTTCGGCCTCGCCGGTCTGGATCGCGACGATCGCATCGGTTCGGATCAGCCAGATGTCGCGCGCGGTGGTTGGGTTCACCTGCGGGTCGGCGGAGCGTGGCGTGCTCACCTCGATCCACCCGTCGTGGACATCATCCACCCGGCAGAAAAGGCGGCCCGGGGCCAGCGCGAACGCGTTCGCGCCCGGCTGCGGCGCTCCGGCGGCGGTCACGCCCATCCAGTCATCGCGCAGGACGAGCACCACGCGAAGGCCCTTGAGGTTCGCCAGGCTCGTGCGGGGTGCGATGGCGTGTGCCGCGGCGGGGCGGGGCGGGTTGGCCGCCGCGCGGAAGGCGAGAACGCCGACGACAGTGACGAGCGTGGTGATCGCCGCTGCAGCAGCGATGGGGCGGATATTCATGCAGGCCTCCGTTGCATTCGTTGGTGCTGTTCATTCGCCGCGCCGCGTGCGGCGCTCGACGGTTGCGGCGTGCAGGCTGACTGGTCGATATATGATTCGCCAGAAGCCCAGCGGAGGGATGCCCCTCACGGGTGGGCCTTGCAGGAAGGGACGCCATGTCAACCGTTGCGCCGAGCATCCAGAACCGCACACCCGCACACGCCGCCGACGGCACGCCTGCCACCGTGGGCGAGCAGCTCCGCGCGAGCCCCGCAATCAAGGCGGCGGCCCAGGCGATCGTCGCGGAGGTGCGCGCCAAGAGCGCGATGGTGACGGACGTGCGCCCGCCGGTGGCCGGCCTGAAGGAGTCGTACGACGCGCTCATGGCCCGCGCGACGGCGGTGCGTGGCAAGCCGTTGCTCTATCCATTCATCGGCAGTGGCGTCGGAAACGGACCGCTGGTCGAGCTCGCCGACGGCAGCGTGAAGTGGGACATGGTGTGCGGCATCGGCGTCAACTTCTTCGGTCACAGCGATGCTGAGATGGTCGAGCAGGCGGTGCTCGGCGGGATGGACGACGTCGTGAAGCAGGGCAACCTCACGAGCAACTTCGACGCGTACCAGTTCGGCGAGACGCTCCTCAAAGAGGCCGCGAAAGGCTCCCGCCTCAAGCACGCGTACGTGGCGACCAGCGGCGCGATGGCGAACGAGAACGCGCTCAAGGTGTGCCTGCACCGGCTGTACCAGCGGCACTGCGAGGGCGCGATGGCCAACGAGCCGGCGAAGATGCTGGCGCACTACACGCCCACGCCGCGCGTCATCGCGTTCCGCGACTGCTTCATGGGGCGCAGCATGGTCATGGCGCAGATCGGCGACAGCCACGCGGGTCGCGAGGGCCTGCCCAACGGCATCCACGTGGACTACATGCCCTTCTGGGACGAGGCCGCGGCCGAGCGCATGGGCCCGGGCACGCAGGGCCGCACGCGGTTCATTGATGCAGCGCTGGCACGGATGCAGGAGTACACCGACCGCTACCCGGGCGGGCACGCCTGCTTCATCTTCGAGATGGTGCAGGGCGAGGGCGGTTTTAACGTCGGTGATCGTGACTACCTCAAGGCACTGATGGAGTTCTGCAAGGCAAAGAAGATCGCCGTGTGGGACGACGAGATCCAGACGTTCGGCCGCACACCCCGCATGTTCGCCTACGAGTACTTCAACCTGGGCGAGTACGTGGACGTCTTCTGCGTCGGCAAGATGACGCAGGCCTGCGCCACGCTGTGGACCGGCGACTTCAACCCCAAGACCAACCTGCTCAGCGGCACGTTCACGGGCGAGACGGCCAGCTTCCGCGTGGGCACGCGCGTGCTGGAGCGCCTGCGTGACGGCGGCTGCTACGACAGCGGGGACATCACAAACCCCGGTTCGCCCGGCGCGTTCACCCGCCACCACGCCCTGTTCCGCCAGCACTGCGGCGCGATGATCGCCCGGCACCCGGAGTGGTTCCCGGCGGTGGACGCGCTCAACGGCGGCGGCGAACGCCTTATGGGCGGTCTGGGCGGCATGATGCGGTTCACGCCCTTTGGCGGCGACAAGGCAAAGGTGATGAGCGCCTGCAAGGCGCTCTTCGAAGAGGGCGTCATCGCCTTCTACTGCGGGCACGGGCCGTACCACGTGCGCATGCTGCCGCCGCTGCCGGTGATGAAGGAAGAGCACTGGCCAAGGGTTTTCGCGTGCATCGAGAAGGGGCTGGCGAAGGTCAAGTGAGTTTCACGTGCCGCGCCACGGCACTTCGCCGCCGCCAAAGTCGACGCCTTTCAAGCCCGCCCGCGTGAAGCGGTAGTACGCGCCGGTGTACACCTCACCGTTGTACGTGCCGTCGAGGCACGGGGCCTCCCACGCGTTGGGCGGGTTGCTGGGGTTGTAGTTGAGCAGCATCCACGCGCCGGTGGTTGGGCTGTCGGGGTTGAAGCCGCGGTTGCCATCGCCGGTGCGGCGCGTGGCGACGGACTGGTCGAACATGAGCAGCGGGATGCGAGACTCGGTGTAGGCCCAGGCGTACCAGCGCTTGCCGCAGTGGCGGGCCATGCTGTCGTACATCTGCACCTTCTGGCTGGGGAAGTTCACCTCGCCCATCTTGCGTTTGCCCAGCGTGTTGGCGGTGGTGGGCGGCCACCAGCCCATGTGCGACCCGGCCTGCCGTATGGAGTTGGGCCCGCCGTCCGGGCCGGACATGCACGAGGGCGTCATGTAGGACGAGGAGAAGGGCCAGCGGCCGCGGACGGGGCCGGGCGTGGGTGGCTGGTTGTACGACCCGTTCGCGAATGCCGCCCAGTTCTCGTTCTTGCGCCACTCGAGGCGGAACTTGTCCTCCGGGCACACGGCGGAAAGCTCGGGGAGTTTCGCGGACATGTAGTCCAGCAGCACCAGGTGCGTGTACGAGATGTGGGGGATCCAGCCGCCCTGGTCGGTAATGTCCCAGCCCGAACGCCGCCAGATGAGGTCGCGCGCCTGGAGGTGGCCGGCGTGGATGTCGTCGGTCGCGCCCTCGTTGGCCACGGGGCCGTCGGGGTGCGACGGGGTGGTGGTGAAGTTCCACGAGTAGGAGTAGATCTTGTCGCGGTAGTCCGCGGCGTAGGCGTGGGTGGCCACGCCGAACTGCTTCATCTGCGTGCTGCAGATGAGCGTGCGGCCGGTGCAGCGCCACTTGCCCAAAGCGGGCAGCAGCAGGCTGATGAGCAGGGCGATGATGGCGATGACGACGAGCAACTCGATGAGCGTGAAGGCGCGGCGACACGCAGGTGGAGCATCCCAGCGTGAGGAATCACGGGCCTTCATGAGCCGCGCCACGGGACCTCGCTGCTGGAGTAGTCGATACCCTTGAGGCCCGCGCGGGTGAAGCGGTAGAGTCCGGCAGGGAAGGACTGCGGGGTGTAGGTGCCCATCGTGTTGGGAGCTTCCCAGTTGTTCGGGATGCCCTGCGGCTGGTAGGAAATCACGGTCGTTGCCGCGGTCGTGGGAGTGAGGGGGTTAAACCCGGGATTGCAGTCGCCGGAGCGGCGGACATTCACGGACTGGTCGAACATCAGGAGCGGGATGCGCGACTCGGAGTACAGCCACGGGTACCAACGCTTCGCCATGTGGCGGGCCATGCTGTCGTACATCTGGACCTTCTGGCTCGGGAAACTCACGTCCGCGAGCTTGCGGCGTCCGTAGACACCGTTTGCTTGAGGGACGATCCAGAAAATATGGTCGGTGGACTGACGGATTGCATTGGGCCCACCGTCTGGGGCGGACATGCTCGTTGGGCTCATGTAGGACGAACTGAACGGCCAGCGCCCCAGGTTGGGGCTTGGCACGGGCGCGATGTTGTAGTTTCCATTGCGGAAGCCAGCCCAGTTCTCCGGCTTGCGCCACTGAAGCCGGAACCGGTCCTCCGGGCACACGGCGTTGATGTCGGGCAGTTGCGAGCCCATGTAGTCCAGAAGCACCAAGTGCGTGTAGGACACGTGGGGGATGTGGTTGTTTTGCTCGCCGATGTCCCAGCCAGAACGCTTCCAGATGATGTGGCGTTGCTGTGCCTTGCCGGCATAATTGTCGTTCGCCGGGTTATCTCCCGCGACTGGGCTTCCGGGCGAAAGCTGGCTCCTCCAGTTGGTGGTCGTCCACGTGTACGAGTACACCTTGTCCCGGAACTCGGCGGCGTACGAGTGTGTCGCCACGCCGAACTGCTTCATCTGCGTCGAACAGATCAGCACACGCCCTGTGCTCCGCCACTTGCCCAAAGCGGGCAAGAGCAGGCTGATGAGCAGTGCGATGATCGCAATAACGACCAGCAGTTCGATGAGCGTGAATGCGTGCGGACGGGTTGGGGCGGGCTCCATGTGGACCTCCATCAAGAAACAGCCCCGACGTCGGTGGAAGTCGGGGCTGTGGGTGTGTGTTCCTGGTCGGTGTCTCCGTTACGAGCCGCGCCACGGCACTTCGCCGCCGCCGAAGTCGATGCCCTTGAGGCCGGCGCGGGTGAAGCGGTAGAGGCCGCCGGCGTAGGGCTCGCTGGCGCCGCCGTTGACCGTCGGGGCTTCCCACATGTTGGGAATAGCCTGAGGCTCGTACGTCACGACCGTCCACGTCGCGGACGAGGGGTTGTTGGGCGCGAAGCCGCGGTTGCAGTCGCCCGATCGGCGAGTCGCCACGGACTGGTCGAACATCAGCAGCGGGATGCGGGAGTCTGCGTAGAGCCATGGGAACCAGCGCTTGCCCTGGTGGCGGGCCATGCTGTCATACATCTGCACCTTCTGCCCGGGGAAGTTGACGTCGCCCAGCTTGCGCTTCCCGAACTTGTTGGTGGAACCGGGCACACTCCAGTAGATGTGGTTGTTGGCCTGGAAGATTGCGTCGGGGCCGCCATCGGGCGCGACCATGCACGTGGGCGTCATGTACGAGGACGAGAAGGACCAGCGGCCCAGCACGGGATCGGGCACGGGGGCGTCGGTGTAGTTGCCCGTCGAGAAACGCGTCCAGTTCTCCGGCTTGGTCCACTGGAGGCGGAAACGGTCTTCGGGGCAGACCGATGCCTTCTCCGGGAACTTGTTGGAGAGGTACGTGGTGAGCGCGAGGTGCGAGTAGGACACCTGCGGGATGTGGTTGGCCTGGTCGCCGATGTCGTGCCCGGTGGCACGCCACACGATCTCGCGCTGCTGCAGACGGGCCGCGGTCAGGTCGTCGGTCGCTGTTTCATTCAGGACAGGGCTTCCGGCCATCGGCTGGCTGGCCCAGTTGGACGCGGTCCATGTGTAGCCGTAGATCTTGTCCTGGAAGTCCGCGGCGTACGTGTGCGTTGCGACGCCGTACTGCTTCATGCCCACCGTGCACACCAGCGCACGACCGGTCTGCTTCCACTTGCCCAGCGCGGGCAGGAGCAGGCTGATGAGCAGCGCGATGATCGCGATGACCACCAGCAACTCGATGAGCGTAAATCCGCGACGCGATGTGTTCTCTTTCATTGTGATCCTCATTCCGCAATGACCGTCCGATCCTCGGACCAGCCGCACTCACGCCAAGGCCGCCACAGAAACGGCCGCGGGTGGTCCGCCGTGAAGGCAGAATCGACCCGGAGGCTTATCGGCTGACTGTGTGAAGATACCACAAAGCGCGCCGGGCTGCAAGAGAGAGTGATGAGAAAAACACCCCTTGTACAGGGGTGTGCGGAGACCTTGAGCTGCGGCGTTGTGCGGGGATCAGGAACCGCGCCACTGGACTTCGGAGCCGCCAAAGTCGATGCCCTTGAGACCTGCCCG
Organism: Phycisphaerales bacterium; assembly: GCA_036261855.1. Classification (GTDB taxonomy): domain Bacteria; phylum Planctomycetota; class Phycisphaerae; order Phycisphaerales; family UBA1924; genus BJHL01. Next base: position 37,842 of record DATAKA010000127.1, read on the forward strand.
GGTGAAGCGGAAGTAGCCGCCCTGCCAGGTTTCGGAGGCCGCGCCGCTGACGGTGGGGGCTTCCCATGCGCCTGGGGTGTACGTGATCACCGTCCAAGCCGGGCCGTTGGGGTTGGTCGGTACGTAGCCACGGTTCGCGTCGCCGGTCTTGCGGGTGCTCACGGACTGGTCGTACATGAGCAGCGGCATCTTGGCTTCGGGGTTGGCGAAGAAGGTGCTCTTCTTCGAGTTGTGGCGGGCCTCGCCGTCGTACATCTGCACCTTGCCCGAGGGGAACGATACGTCGCCCAGTTTGCGCTTGCCGAGCACGTTGTTGCCCGTGGGCTGGTTCCACAGGTTGTGGGCGCCGGCCTGAGAGACGGCGTTGGGCCCGCCGTCGGGGCTGAAACTGCTGGGGACGATCTGGTAGGACGCGCTGAAGGGCCAGCGGGATTCGGCCGGGGCGGGCTGGGACTGGGTGCCGCTGCCGAACTGCACCACTTCCGTCTGCCAGCGGAGGCGGTTGCGGTCTTCCGGGCACACGGCGACCTTGGTGGGGAGCACCATGGCCATGTAGTCCAGCAGCACGAGCTGCGTGTACAGGATGTGCGGGATCCAGTTGCCCTGGTCTTGGATGTCCCAGCCGGCGCGGCGCCAGATGATGTCGCGTGCCTGGTAGTGTGCGGCCTGCACGTCGCCCGTCGGCATGGTCTGCACCGGGCTGCCGGGCGTGAACGTCACGCGGTTGGGCGTCCATGTGAACGAGAACATCTTGTCCTGGTAATCCGCCGAGTAGGAGTGGGTCGCGACACCGAACTGCTTCATGGACGTGCTGCAGATCAGGTTGCGGCCGGTCTGCTTCCACTTGCCCAGCGCGGGCAGCAGCAGGCTGATGAGCAGCGCGATGATCGCGATGACAACGAGGAGTTCGATGAGCGTGAACGCACGACGCTGGTTTTGCATGGGAGGTTCCTGTGACAAACGGTGGGTGATTCTATCGTGAGGTGCGGTGTGCGGGTGTTTCTGGTGGAGCGAACGGTTTCAGCGGGTCACGAGCCGCGCCAGGGGACTTCGCTGCCGCCGAAGTCGATGCCCTTGAGGCCGGCGCGGGTCCATTGGTAGCGGCCAAGGTAAATGCCGGTCTCGGGGGCAAAGTCGCCTCGGATGGTGGGGGCTTCCCACGCGTTGGGCGGGTCGTCGGGGTCGTAGGTGATAACGGTCGGGGCGGGGCTGGTGGGGGTGCTGGGGTTGAAGCCGGGGTTGGCGTCGCCGGTGCGGCGCATCGCGACAGACTGGTCGAACATCAGGAGGGGCTGCTTGGACTCCTGGTACGCGAAGAAGTACTCCCGCTTGCCGCCGTGGCGTGCCTGCTGGTCGTGCATCTGCACCTTCCCGGAGGGGAATGCCACGTCGCCGAGCTTGCGCTTGCCCATCACATTGGGAGCGGTGGGGACGTAGTAGCTGCGGTGCAGCGCGGGGTTGATGTACACGGAGTTGGGCCCACCGTCGGGGCAGTAGGATGCAGGCACCACCTGGTACGACGAACTGAACGGCCAGCGCGACATCTGCGGCTGCGGGAAGGGGTTGGAGGGCGTTCCGTTCTTGAACCGCTCCACCTCGGTCTGCCAGCGCAGGCGGTTGATGTCCTCGGGGCACACCACGCTCTTCTCGGGCAGGCGGGAGGCGAGGTAATCCTGCAGCACCAGGTGCGTGTAGAGCACGTGGGGGATCCACAGCCCCTGGTTGCCGATGTCCCACCCCGCGCGGCGCCAGATGATGTCCCACGCCTGGTAGTGCGCGGCCTGGGTGTCGTTGGTCGGCATGGTCTGCACCGGGCTGCCCGGCGTGAAGGTGACGAGCGTGGTGGTCCAACTGAATGAATAGATCTTGTCGCGGTAGTCCGCGGCGTAGGAGTGCGTCGCGACGCCGTACTGCTTGAGCGAAGTGCTGCAGATGAGTGCGCGGCCGGTTCCACGCCACTTGGAGAGCGCAGGCAAGAGCAGGCTGATGAGCAGCGCGATGATGGCGATGACGACCAGCAGTTCGATGAGGGTGAACCCTCTGTTGAACCCGCCCCGGCGAGCGTCTGCGCGGTGTCCCATGGCGGTGACTCCTGCCAAACCCTGCACACACGATCTGTCCGACCAACCCACACGCGGGCCGCCTCAGAAACGGCCTTGCACGCCTGCCCAGAACGGGCGGTGCGTGCCGAGTGTCGGACGGATTACTCCGGGGGGCAGCCTACCACATCCCGGTCAGGTCCGCAAGGGGATCAATGCCGCCCAGAAAAGAAAACACCCCGTACAGGGCACGGGGTGCAGTTCGCGTTCGTGGTGTATTCGGGTGATCAGGAGCCGCGCCACGGCACTTCGGAGCCGCCAAAGTCGATGCCCTTCATACCGGCGCGGGTCCACTGGTAGCGGCCGCCGGGGAAGACGTCGGTCGCGTTACCGCTGACGGTCGGGGGCTCCCAGTTGTTCGGAGCGGCCTCGGGGGCGTAGGTCACGACCAGGTAGGACGGGCTCGTGGGGGCCGTGGGGTTGTAGCCGGGGTTGGCATCACCGGAACGGCGGGTGTTCACCGACTGATCGAACATGAGCAGCGGCTGCTTGCCGTCCTGATAGGCGTAGTAGTACGAGCGCTTGCCGTTCGTGTGGCGGGAGATACCGTCAAACATCTGGACCTTGCCGGAGGGGAAAGACACGTCGCCCAGCTTGCGCTTGCCGTAGATTTCCGCCGTGACGGGCACTGTGTAGCCGCGGTGGGTGCCGCTCGCGGGCGTGATGGCGTTGGGGCCACCATCGGGGCTGAAGGTGTGCGGGGGAACCTGGTAGGACGACGAGAAGGGCCAGCGGCCGGTCGCGCCGGCCGGGGAGGGCAGCGGAGGGTTGCCGGAGATGAACTGCGAGACTTCGGTCTGCCAGCGGAGGCGGACGGAGTCTTCGGGGCACACCACGCTCTTGTTGGGCAGCGTGCTCGCGAGGTAGTCCTGAAGGACGAGGTGGGTGTACAGGATGTGGGGGATCCAAGCATCCTGCTGGCCGATGTCGTTGCCCGAGCGGCGCCAGATGATGTCGCGCGCCTGCTCAGCGGTTGCCGTCAGGTCGCTGGTGCCAGCGTCCTGAACCGGGCTGCCGGTCGTGAAGCGAGCAGAGTTTGGCGTCCAGGAGAAGGAGTACATCTTGTCCTGGTAGTCAGCGGCGTACGAGTGCGTCGCGACGCCGAACTGCTTCAGCGACGTGCCGCAGATCAACGCGCGACCGGTGAACTTCCACTTACCCAGCGCGGGCAGGAGGAGGCTGATGAGCAGCGCGATGATGGCGATGACCACCAGCAACTCGATGAGCGTGAAACCCTGACGACGCTCCGCGGGAACGATTGCCATTGCTGACTTCTCCGAGGGCCCGGTGCAGAACGCACGCGGGCAGGGGCGGGTGGCCGGACGGCCGTGATTCGCTCGGCGGCTTCCAACCGCCGAAATCGTGAGGGGCGGAGTATACCCGGACCCGTCACGAGTGCCAGTCCGTTCGCACCGTT
>DATAKA010000011.1:0-34932 GCA_036261855.1 Phycisphaerales bacterium
CTCGACGAGGCGTGCGAAGTAGCCCTCGATGGCGTCGAGGCCGGTGACCCGCTGCACGATCGCGGCTGAACGGACGAGGTCGGCACGCTGGACGAGTTCCAGGCGCGGCGCCTTGAGTTCGAGGCGCGTGGCGTAGAACGCGCAGCCCTCGTGGGCGATCAGGACGATCTTCTTGAGGCCGTGGACTTCGACGAGGAACTGGAGCTCGTCGATGACGCCCTGTTCTTCCAGGTGGGCCTGGCTGTGGCCGGCGAGGCAGGCGGGGCCGCCGGGGAGGGCGACACGGTCGTATCGCGGCAAGCCCAGGCCGTTCTGGAGGAAGTCATCGAACTGCTCGCCGATACGGCCGTCGGAGCAGTAGATCGCGGCCGCGTGGATGCGGGATCGCTCGTAGGGGACCGGGGATTCGTAGGTGGTGGGCATGGCGGGCGCGATCGGGGGGTGGAGGACGACGGGCTTGTGATGGGCGTGGGCGGTGGCCATACGGGTAGCATACCGCAAGCGTCAATCTTGTGCAGGGGCCGGAGGTTGCTTGGGAAGCAGCGTACCGCATTCCGGGCAGGTGATTCCCATGAGCCCGGCTGTGGGGTACGCACACTTCGAGCAGAGGCCAGAGGCTATCCGATCTCGGGCGAAAGCCAAGCGAGCAATCGTGATTACCGCGGCGATGCCCCAAGGAGGAATGACGAGACATACAACGGCACCAAGTAGCTGGATGATCAATATCTCCTCTTCGTCGAACTGAGCAAAGCGCTCTCGGTGCCACTGATGAGACAGAACGTCACCACTAACGGTTGCAAGCACTTCGTGACGCCGGGCCACTGGACCGTGCCATGGCTTGTGATCCAGATACGTCATGCACAGCACCGCTTGACCTTCGCCCTCCGATTGCGCGAACCACGCTCGCCCCTCACCCCACCTCAGGGAGTCGGCAGTGCTCAAGTCCTCTAATGCCCCCACATCGCTCAGCACCTTGCGGATGAGGTCGCGCGAGATGTGTGGGTCCGAACCCGACGACCACCCGGCCACCGGGTCTCCTCGCCACTGGAAGGAGTAGCCATCGGGTGCTTGGGGAAAGATTGTGCCGGGGCTGACCCAGTATCCCATCCTCGTGCGCCAAGCAATAAGTACAAAAAGTACGACAACAGTGGCCCAGATCGTGACCGCCTGTAGCAGCAGTAACTTGCCACGTGGTGTGGGCGTGTCGATGGTCTTCGCTGGCACTGCGAATCGTAGATAACCAACGGCGACCGCCTACCTTCAGTGCGATGTCACGGGTCTTTGAAGTCGTTTCCGAGTTCTCCCCGACGGGCGATCAGCCATCGGCGATCGCGCAGCTCACGGCGGACCTTTCGGCCGGGAAGCCGAGCGTGACGTTGCTGGGCGCGACGGGCACGGGCAAGACGTTCACGATGGCGCACGTCATCGCGCGGCTGCAGAAACCGACCCTCATCCTGTCGCACAACAAGACGCTGGCCGCGCAGCTGTACGAGGAGATGCGGGAGCTCTTCCCCAAGAACAGCGTCAACTACTTCGTGTCCTACTACGACTACTACCAGCCCGAGGCGTACATCCCGCAGCGGGACATCTACATCGAGAAAGACTCTTCGCGGAATGACGACCTGGACCAACTGAGGCTCGCGGCGACGAGCAACATCCTGAGCCGGCGCGACACCATCGTGGTGGCGAGCGTGTCGTGCATCTTCGGTCTGGGCAGCCCGCTGGCGTACGCGCAGCGGGTGCTGACGATCACGAAGGGATCACGCGTGAACCGGCGGGCGTTCCTGGGGGCGCTCACGGCGATGCAGTACAACCGGAGCGAACTCGAATGGAAGCGCGGGCTGTTCCGCATCCGGGGCGACGCCATCGACATCTGGCCGGCGTACGAGAAGTTCGCGGTGCACGTCGAGATGTTCGGGGACGAGATCGACAAGATTGAACTGGTGAACCCCACCAGCGGCGAGGTATTGGCCGAAGAGCGGCAGTTCTTCCTGTTCCCGGCGGTGCACTACGTGATGCCGGAGGATCAGCTCAACACGGCGGTCACGCAGATCCGCGAGGAACTGGATGCGAGGGTGATGCAGTTGCGGCACGAAGGGAAGCTGCTGGAGGCGCAGCGGCTGCTCAGCCGCACGAAGTATGACCTTGAACTGCTGCAGGAGACGGGCACGTGCCCGGGCATCGAGAACTACTCACGGTTCATGGATGGGCGGATGCCGGGGGAGAGGCCGTATTGCCTGCTGGATTACTTTGACTTTGCGCCGCCAGCGGCGGAAGGCACTGGGCATCGGGCATCGGGCACTGGGGAAGAAGAGCAGAAGATGCGGGGGTACCGGTCGCTGGATACGGACCGGATCGCGAACGAGGCTTCGCCGCGGCCCAACTATCGCGATTGGCTGCTCATCATCGATGAATCGCACGTGACGGTGCCGCAGATCCGGGCGATGTTCAATGGCGACCGGGCGCGGAAGACGGTGCTGGTGGAGCACGGGTTCCGGCTGCCCAGCGCGCTGGACAACCGTCCGCTTCGGTTTGAGGAGTTTGAGGCCATGGTGCCGCAACTGCTCTTTGTGAGCGCGACGCCCGCGGCGTACGAGCTTGAGAAGTCCGGGGGTGAGGTTGCCGAGCAGGTCATTCGCCCGACGGGGCTGCTGGACCCGGAGATCGAGGTGAAGCCGACGAAGGGGCAGGTGCAGGACCTGCTGGTGCAGTGCGAGGAGCGCGTGAAGCGCGGCGAGCGCGTACTGGTGACGGCGCTCACCAAGCGGCTGTGCGAGGACCTTGCGACGTTCCTTGCGGACAAGGGGCTCAAGGTGCGGTACCTGCACAGCGACATCGAGACGCTGGACCGCGTGGAGATTCTGGTGGACCTGCGCATGGGGCACTTTGACGTGCTGGTGGGCGTGAACCTGTTGCGCGAGGGGCTGGACCTGCCGGAGGTCTCGCTCGTGGCCATCCTGGACGCGGACAAGGAGGGCTTCCTGCGGTCCCCCACTTCGCTCATCCAGCTCATGGGGCGTGCAGCGCGCAACGTGGGTGGGCGCGTCATCATGTACGCGGATCAGATGACCCCGGCGATGCGTCACGCGATGGAAGAGACCGAGCGCCGGCGCGTGAAGCAGGTGGCGTACAACACGGAGCACGGCATCACGCCGCAGACGATCCAGAAGGCGATCCGCCGCGGGCTGGCGCACGAACTCCAGGCCCGGAAGACGGCGCGCGAGGCGGTCGCGAGCAACGAACCGGCGTACGAGCTTGTCGAGATGGCCAAGATGCTGCAGGAGGAGATGCTGGCGTCAGCACAGTCGTTAGACTTTGAGAAGGCCGCGCACCTGCGGGATGCTCTCGCGAAGCTGCGGCAGCGGATCGCGGTCGAGGATTCCGCACCGGGCGAAGAGAAGCAGACGATCCGCCGGAGCGAAGTGGAAGACCGGGGGAGCGGGAAGGGGCGATCGCGGGCGAAGAAAGGTCCGGCGGGATCACCGGGGACCAAAGCGGGGAAGCGTGGGAAACGGCGGGGCTGAGCCCGCCGCTACAGGCCGCCCCCACCACCGCCGTACACGCCGGAGAACTGGCTGGAGCCCAGGCCGTCGAGACCCCCGCCGCGGCGGGCACCATAGGGCTGGATGACGATGCCGAACGTTGTTTCGCTCGTGATGTCGTTGTACGAGACGCCGACGGAGAGCTGCATCGCGCTGAAGCGGCGGGTGAACTGGACAAACATGCTCTGGAACTGCCCCTCTGCGGCGTCGTAGGAAGGCGCAAGGGTGATGGCGTACTTGTCCAGCAGGTCGTAGTTGCCCCAGAGGCCGACAATCGTGGAGTCCTGGGGATTCAAGTATCGCACGTCGATGAGCGTGGACCAGCCGGGCGAGTGGGTCATCATGATGCCGCCGCTGCTCATGTCCTGCTGGTGGGTGTCGAAGTCGTAGACGGTGCTGCCGACCAGGCTCGTGGCGTCTGTGAGGCGGTACGCTGCATCGCCCACGAAGTAGTTGCCCAGGGCGGAGTACTCCGGGCGGGAATCGAAGAAGCGGCCCAGCGGCGTGGCGGCGTCGGTGTCGTCGCTCGCGAAGACGAGGTCGGTGTTGAGGCGGAGCAGGTCGGTGTCGATCCAGCGGCCCGGGCCGCCGCGCTTGGTCTGGAATGTCTGCGCGAGGCCAAGGCGGACGGCCTGGCCATCAGCAAGGGAATCCACGAGCGGGTCGTACGACGGGATGTTCTTGGCTTCGACGTTGGTGCCCGCAGCCCAGAGCGTGATGGAGGGCGTGATGGTGTGGCGGAGGCGGTGGATGTCCAGGAACTGGCTGTCGACACCGTCGTAGATGCGGGTGAGCGTGGTGCTGGCGCGGGCGCCGATGCTGGTCCAGAGGCGCGTGGCATCGTTGCCCTCGGGGTTGCTCGTGAAGCCGGCGAACGTGTTGTCGTAGAAGGTCGCGCGGGCGGTGACAAAGGGCGTGAAGATGATGGGCCCGGCGGTGAGCTTCGCGGTCACTTCCTGGCGGGTATCAATGCGGGAAATCTGCTCCTCGGTGTAGCCGCGGTCGCGGAGGGCGTCGCCGATGGACTGGTCGGGCGAGAGGCCGAAGGCACGCTGGGAGAGGAAGTCGGTGTCGAAGCCGCGGGAGCGGGGTGAGACCTCGTCGAGCGCAAGGGCGTAGGCGCCGATGCGGTACTCGTGAAAGTGTGTGAGGACGCCGGGGGCAAGGCGGGGAAAGAGGTCATCGGCGATGCGGATGTACGACGCCTCCGGCAGTTTGCTCACGGTGTAGCCGGGGCTCTGGAGGAGCCACTCGTTGGCGATGAAGTCGTTGAACTTGGTCTTGAGTTCCAGCGCGAGAATGGTGTTGTCCTCGCGCCGGAAAGCGGTCACGCGGTTGGCGAACTCGCGCCGGGTTTCGCCCGACTCCTCAAAGAACGCGTCGATGAAGGCTTCATCAGAGATGTACGAGCCCTCGGCGGTGATGGTCCAGACGCGGTCGAGGACGAAGCGGTCCTGGAGCGAGAGGATGCCGCGGAACTCGTCCTCGCGGTCGATCGTCACGCCGGACTTCATCATGTCCGTGCCGTTGTCGAGCGGGACCATGTAGGCGAAGAGGTCGCCCTTGTGGCGTGCGAGGTCCCACTTCACGCGGGAGCCGATCGCGGGGCCACGTTCAAAGTACATGTCGGCGAGGAGATCAACGGAAGTGCCTTCGGGCGTATCAAAACCGATGAGCTGCGCGGCGTTCCATGTCGTCTTGACGGCAACGCCGCTGCCGGAGCGGTTTTCGACGCGCAGGTCCTTGAGGATGGGCTGGCTGGGGTCTCCGGCGTACGTGGGCCAGTAGAAGAACGGGACTCCCACAGCGCGGAGGGTGACGTTGTCCGCCGTTGCCCAGAAGAATGTCTCAGAGGTTGGACTGCCGGGGATCGCGGATGGGCTTTCGATCGCGCGGATGCGCTGCTGGATCGTGACGGAACTTGCACCGATGGAAAGCTCTGGATCCTGGAAAGCACTGTTCGTAAAAACCGCGTGCTTCGCGGTCCACTGGCGGGCGGATTCCTGGCGGATTTCCTTGGCGCGGACGTAGAGCGGCACGCCGCGTTCCTGCGAGTAGGTCGAGAAGACAGCGTCGAGCATCACCGCTTTGTCGTTGACCAGGTCGTAGTAGATTTGGGGCGACCGGATGTGGTACGTGCCATCGCTCGCCGCGACCGCGCCTTCCAGGTAAATGCCGCGGACGCTGGAGGCGGGGATGGGGCCGGAGAGGGGGCCGGTGTCGGTGCGGTTGAGGAAGATGACCGCGCGCTGGGCGGAGAGTTGGAGTGCACGGCCGCGGAGGTCGCGGTAGAGGACGGTCACGCCGTTGACGGCGGTGATAGCGGCTTCTGCGGGCTGCGCGGCAGGGTCGGCGGGGGCCGGGGGCGCGATGACGGTGATGTCACCGGACGCGATGGTGACGGTGCCGGAGGTGGCAAAGATGGGCTCGGGGCGTGGAGTGGACTTGGTGGCGGGCTGGGTGGAGGTGGATGCGGGTGTAGTCGGAGCCGGCGTGGCTTCTTGCGGAACGACAGGCGACGTTGCCGGCTCAAGCGGTACTGGCGATGGAGTGGGCTCGGGGGTGAGGGGCTCGACAGTGGCGGGCTGCGGTGTTGGAACGGACACCGCATCGGCGGGTGGTGCAGGAACCACAGACGGCGCGGGCTCTGGAGTCGTCGCGGGCGTTGGCTCGGTACGTGGCAGGGCGGCAGGTGTTGGCTGCGCGGGATCCTGTGGCGGAACTGGCGATGCACCACGGCGTGCGGGAGCACCGGCGTGCCAACGACGGGCCGTGGTGGTGCCGCTGGGTGATGGCTGGAAGGTGTACTTTGGGGCCGCGGAGAGGGTTGGGTCTTCCGGCGCACCCGTCGCCTGCCGGAGTGATCGAAGGAGCGCATCGTTCGCGCTGGCTGCGAAGGACTGCTCACTGGAGCGGGTTGCAGGAGTAAACGGACGATCAAACGTCGCGTCAGCGGTGATCGAAAGACCTGAGGAGAGTTCGACGACGGCGCGCACGGGCAGGGACCGGGCGTTGAACGTGGTCAGGCCGGAGGCTTCACTGGCCTCGCCCAGTTCATCGAAGTACGCGAAGACCTGGACCACGGGCCGGTTGTCGGGGGAAACGCCGATCTCGCGAACCCAGACCGCCGCCCGCTGGGCACGGAAGGAGTACGCGGCGATTCGGACGGCGACGTCGCCTTCCAATACCAGCCTGCGGGTGCCGTCGGTGGTCCAGTCGTAGACGCGGGCGGCGCGGAAGGTGACATCGCCCAAGGTTGAGGCCTGGGGGTAGACCACGGTGGCAAAGGACTCGGGCGACACCGGGGCCGACGCGGCTGGAGGGGTATCCGTTTGCGCAGGCAGGGGAGTCTGGATTGCCAGGCACAAAGAGCACGCGGCGCAGAGGTTCGCGCGTCGGCGGGGGCGCGTCCTGCGTGTTCGCGGTGCGGGCATCGGGGCGAGTGTACCGCTATCCGCCGCCGCGAGAAGCCCCTACGCCGTTCCATGCCGGAAAGGCGGGGCCACGACCTATAGTCCGGGCATGACGACTGCCAGCAAGGTCACGCTCGATCACCCGGTGTTCGCCGCCGTCAAGGCCAGGTTCGCGGCGAAGAAGTTCAAGGGCACGGAGTTTCGCGGTCTCTCAACGCTGATCGTGGAGCCGCAGGACCTGCACGAGGTGCTGGCGTTCCTCAAGAGCGACCCCGCGAGCGACTTCAACTTCCTGTCGGACGTCGTCGGCATCGACTATCAGAACTACCCGACGCCGACCATCGGGCGGTTTTCGGCAGCCTATGTGCTGCTCAGCCACGCGCGGGACGACCGGTTCATCGTGAAGACCTTCCTGAACCCCAGCCTCCCGACCGACGGCACGGTTGAGGACCCTGCGCTGTATCTGGACAGCGTGACGAACCTGTGGGCCGGCGCTGAGTGGATGGAGCGCGAGGTGTTCGACATGTTCGGCATCCGCTTCCGCAACCACCCGGACCTGCGGCGCATCCTGCTGTGGGCCGACTACCCGGCGCACCCGCTCCGGAAGGACTACCCGGTTCGCGGCCGCGGCGAGCGTGAGCAGTACCGCGTGGTGGACCGCACGAGCGCGTAAGGCGCGTTCCGCATCGACAAGTCTGTTTTCTCTTGAGGTCCTCGAACCGAGAATCTCAGTGGTTTTCCCGCGTCCGGTGGACGTTGGGAACCGAAGTGGTAGTATTGGCCGACCCGTTGGGGAGTAGCCGCCCGCTGCATGCGGGCACACCATGGCGTCAGCACGGGGCAGAGTTCTTCCGCCCCCGCCCGGTGTGAGCGGCCCTGCGAATCGCAGGCGTCGCCCGCGCGAGACCAGCACCCATGCACGATCCGCCCCACGCGAAACACTCGCGTGCAGGGATGCCGCGTGGTCTGTGTTCTCAGCCGGAGCAAGTGATGATCGATATTTTGTTAGTGGCCCAGCAGACAACGGGCGATGGGTCGCTCAAGGTATGGGCGTACGCCGGGTTCATGGTTCTGGTTCTCGCCTTCCTGGCGCTGGATCTGGGCGTGTTCCACAGGGAAGCCCACGAGGTCTCGATGAAAGAGGCCGCGAGTTGGAGCGTGGTGTGGGTCGTGTGCGCGCTGCTGTTCTGCGGCTTTGTGTACTTTGCCTACGAGCACCACTGGCTGGGGCTCGGGCTCTCTACGCCGATGTACAACCCCCTGGCGGCGACCGACCCGTCGGCACCGACGATTGTGCTGGGCGAAGTACGCGGCCTGGAAGCCGCGGAGCAGTACCTGGCGGGGTATGTCGTTGAGAAGTCGCTGGCGATGGACAACATCTTTGTCATCGCGATGCTCTTCTCCTTCTTCGCGGTACCGGGCAAGTACCAGCACCGGGTGCTCTTCTGGGGCATCCTCGGCGCGCTCGCGATGCGGGCGGGCATGATTTTCCTCGGGGCCGAACTCGTCGTGCGGTATACGTGGGTGCTCATCATCTTCGGGCTGTTCCTCGTGCTCACCGCGGTCAAGATGGCGGTGCTCAAGAGCGAGGGCGACCCGGCCAAGAACCCGGTCATCCGGCTGGTGAGCAAGGTCATGCCGGTTGTTCCGTTCATGGATGGGCAGAGGTTCTTCACGCGCCGCACGGTCGCACCGACCTACTCCACGAATGCGCAAGGTGCGTACGTACAGAACCCCGCACCCACTGGCACTCTCCGCGCCGGCGGACTCTTCAGCGGTGGCTGGGCGGCAACCCCGTTGTTCCTTGCGCTGGTCATGGTCGAGGTTACGGACCTGATCTTCGCCGTGGACTCCATCCCCGCCATCTTCGCCATCACGCCCGACCCGTTCATCGTCTTTACGAGCAATATCTTCGCAATCCTTGGGCTACGGAGCCTGTACTTCTGCCTCGCGGCGCTGATCTCCAAGTTCCGCCTCCTCAAGCCCGCGCTCATCCTGATCCTGGCGTTTGTCGGCGTCAAGTTGCTGCTGCTCAGCCTGCCGCCCTACCTGGACGACATGGGGATAGTGAGCGAACCGATGAAGTCCATCAAGATCGGCACCACAACCTCACTGGGCGTGGTGGTGGGCGTGCTCGCGGCGGCCGTCGGGCTCTCGGCGCTCTTGCCGGCCCGGCGCACGGAACCCGGGGCGTAGACAAGGGCCCCTCCCGGGCATCACGCGGGAGAGTGCGCAGGTACCCGACGTGGCCGCCCCACCACGACCTATCCTGCGCGGCTCATGCAATCGCTCCTCTGGGCCGGATTCATCGCGTTCGTCGTCATCATGATGCTCATCGACCTCTTCGTCGTGGGCAAGAAGGGTGAGGTCATGCCCGTGCGCAAAGCACTGGCGTGGACGGGCGTGTGCGTCGCGGCGGCGTTGGCCTTCGTGCCGGCGCTCTATTGGATGTACGACTCGCACTTCCTGGGCATGGGGGCAGCGCACGGTGAAAAACCGGCGATGGGCGGGCGGGAGGCGGCCGCGATCTTTGTGCAGGGGTGGTTGCTTGAATACGCGCTCTCGGTCGACAACCTGTTTGTCTTCGCCGTTATCTTCCGGCACTTCCGCGTGCCCGCCGAGCACCAGCACCGGGTGCTGACCTGGGGCATCGTCGGCGCGCTCATCCTCCGCGGCATCATGATCGCAGCGGGCACCGTCCTGCTCACGCGGTTCCACTGGCTCATCCCCATGGCGGGTGTGTTCCTCATCTACACAGGCTTCATGATGGTCGCCGGCGGTGACAAGGAGTTTGACGCCGAGCACCACTGGGCGGCTCGCCTCGTGCGGAAAATCTGGCCCTTGGAGCCCCGCTTCCACGGCGAGCACTTCTTTGTCAAAGTGCCCGACCGCAAGAACACGACGCGCCTGGTGTGGGCCATCACCCCGCTGTTCCTGACGCTGATCCTGGCCGAGGCCACGGACCTGGTTTTCGCGCTGGATTCCATCCCTGCCGTCTTCGGCATCAGCAAGAACATCGACGCGTTCCTGGTGTTTACGTCCAACGTCTTCGCGATCCTGGGCCTGCGGAGCCTGTACTTTGCGATCGCCGCGCTCATGGGCAGGTTCGACCGCCTCAAGTACGCCCTGGCGTTCATCCTGGGGTTCATCGGGCTCAAGATGATCGCCGAGAGCGGAGAGGCCATCGCGGCTGTCGTCAAGAAAGCGGGCGCGTGGCTGGGCAGGAGCGACATCACATGGGATGGGTGGCACCTGCACGTGCCCGCGTGGCTTTCCCTCGGCGTCATCGTGCTGTCCTTGGCGGTGGGCGTGGTCGCGTCGCTCATGGCCAAGCCGAAGGATGAAGGGGCCGCCCACGGCGGGGGCGATGCGGCGTAGGCCGGGGTGGGGCATGGAGGCCGGGGAGCGATGACGCCACTGTGGCTCAGCATGTTCGGGCTGGTGATCGGGCTGGTCGTGCTCGACCTGCTCGTGCTGCGCCCACTCCGTCGGCGCGTGAGCGACGCGGGGAGCATCAGCTACGGCGCGGTGTACCTCGTGCTGGGCATGGCGTTCAACGTGGCGGTGTTCTTCATCTACGAGCACCACTGGCTCGGCGCCGGGCTGGACAAGGGCTATGGGCTGGTGGCCGAGGGTGCCGGTGGCGGACGGGTGATTGATGGACCCGAAGCGACCCTGCAGTACCTCGCCAGCTTCGTGGTCGCGGTGGTGCTGGGGCTCGACAGTGTCTTTGTCTACGCGGCCGTCTTTGACCACATGAAGGTGAAGGAACGGCAGAAGCACCGGCTCCTGATGTGGGGCGTCGGGCTCGCGGTATTGGTGCGCCTCGCGATGATCTTCGGCTTTGGGGAGCTCATCCACCGGTTCGAGGAGTTCCGGTTTGTGCTCGCGCTGCTGCTGATGCTGGCCGCGATCCGCATGGTCATCGTGCGTAAGGAGAACGTCGACCCGGAGAAGAACTTCGCCGTGAAGGCGCTCCGACGGATCGTGCCGATCTCGGGGCGTCGCGAGAGCGGCCTTGTGACGCAGGTGGCCGGCCGACCGGCCTTCACGGCGCTCATCATCCCGCTCCTGCTCATCGAGACAGCGGACGCGTTCCTCGCCTTTGACGCCATCCCCGCCTGCTACGCGTTCACCCGAGAACCATTCCTGATTTTCTGCGCAAGCTGCTTCGCGCTGCTCTGCGTGCGGTCCATGGTCCCTGCGCTCACCGCCGTCATGCACCGGCTGCGGTACTTCAAGCTGGGTCTGGCCATGATCCTGATCTACACCGCCATCATGATCGCGAGGCGGACGGGCGTCGTGCAGGATGTGCTTGCTTCTGCGGATGTACGGCCGGTGGACCTCGACATGATCCGCAAGCTCGCGTTTGTGGGCGGCGCGATCGTCATCGGCGTGCTGGCTGCCGCATTCCTTGGCGCGGGCACGAAGCCCGGCCAGACAGTTTCCACCATGTCACCGTTGGGCGAGGACGCCGACCGCATCGCCCGCCAGGCACTCTCCACGGCCCGCAAGGTGGGCGTAGGCATCATCGGCGTCACCGGCCTGGGCCTCGGCGCGTTCATGGCCGTGGGGCCGGGGCCGGGCATTCCGGTGCTGCTCGCGTCTCTGCTGCTGCTCGCGACGGAGTTTGCCATCGCCAAACGCTTCGTCGACAAGTACCGGCCTCAAGCGGAGGCCGCAACGCTGGCGGCCGCAGCGCAGGCCCGCAAGCGGCTGAGCCCGTGGGCGCTCTCGGGCCTGGTCGTGCTCACCGTCGGCCTGGGGTTTGCGCTGCACCTGTACGGTCACATCGCCGTCAACTGGGTCAGCCAAGTGACGCTTGGGCGCGTCGTGCTGCACAAAAAGATCCCAGCTGGGCTTGTGATCAGCGCTCTAGTCCCCATCATCGCCGGCCAAGTGCTGCTAGGGTACCTCGCGTTCATCCACAGACCCGCGAGAGGGGAAAGTCCGCGTGATTGAGAGGTTCGCTCAATTCCCCAGGGCGCTCGCCGAGCGTGCGAGAGTCACCCGCTTCGGCGATGTGCCCGTGCTGCTGGCGCACCCGGACTGGGATTCGGCCGTTCCCACGATTCTCTGGCTGCACGGCCGAACGGTGAACAAGGAACTGGACCCGGGCCGCTACCTGCGTTGGCTGCGGGCGGGAATGGCCGCGTGCGCGATTGACCTGCCGGGCCACGGCGAACGGACGGTCGCCGCGATGCAGGAACCAACCGGCACGATGGACGTGCTGACACAAGCGGTTGGTGAAATCGATGGCATCGTCGAGCACCTTGCGGGCCGCGAATGGGGAGGAGTATTTGATCTGGACCGGCTCGCGATCGGCGGCATGTCCGCGGGCGGCATGGTCACCCTGCGCAGGCTCTGCGACCCGCACCCGTTCGTGTGCGCCAGTGTGGAGGGGACAACAGGGTGGCTGGAGGGGCTGTACTTTGCGGCGGACGGGCACACCCGCGTCGGCGCGGCGCGGCACGCGCGGAAGAGAGTGCTCGCAGTCGATACCGCACCGCACCTGAGCACGTTCCGGCCGATGCCGCTGCTTGCGCTGCACAGCGAGGCCGACGAAGTGGTGCCGTGGAGCGTGCAGCAACAGTTCCTGACGCGGCTGCGCGAGCACTACACGCAGGTCGGGGCGGACCCGAGGCTTGTAGAGGCAAAGACGTGGCCCACGACGGGCGCGCCCCAGGAGCACTCAGGGTTCGGACGAGCGGCGAATGAGGCGAAAAACGTGCAAGTTGAGTTCTTTGCGAAGTGGCTCAGAGCGTCAAGGGTCGGCGACGACTTCTAGCGGTGTGTCATGACCCCCACACCCACCGCGTCGGCGTCAGCGTCCGCTGCACCGTCGTCAGGTGTTCCTCATACCCCTTCCGCCCCATCAGCCCAAACGTCGCCTGCTTACCCAGTTCAACCGCGGGCTGGTCGTAGGCGTCCACACCCAGCAGCAGCCCGGCGTACGCGGTCGCGATCTGCCAGAGCATGACGAACTGCCCCACGTGCCTCTCGTCGATCGTGGGGAAGAGAATTGTGAAGTTGGGCCGCATGCTCTCCACCAGCGCATACTCCGTCGCACGGCGCTCGGCGTTGAGCAGCTCGCTCATCGTCCTGCCTTCCAGGTACTGCAGCGCCTCCACACCCATGCCCGTCGGAATCGTCACGTCGTGCGAGAACCGTTCGACGCCGATGAGCCCCAGCACCTTGTCGTTGGGGCCTTCCCGGTAGAGCTGCACCTGGCTGTGCTGGTCGGTGGTGCCCAGCGCCTTGATCGGCGTGAACCCGGCGAAGACCTCCTCGCCGTCCTTGTTGAACTGCTTGCCCAGGCTCTCGGCCCAGAGCTGGCGGAACCAGTCGGCCAGCAGGTACAACGCGTTGCTGTACGGCATCAGCACGTGGTTGGTCTTGCCCTTGGTCTGCCCCAGCTCCACCAGCAGGAACGCGAGCAGTGCCGCGGGGTTCTTTGTCAAGTCTTCACATGAACACGCCGCGTCCATGTCCGCCGCGCCCGCCAGTAACGACTCCACGTCGATCCCGCACATGGCCGCGGAAAACAGGCCCACGGGCGAGAGCACGCTGAACCGTCCACCGACACCGTCGGGCACGGGCAGGGTGATGTACCCCTCGGCGTCACAGATCTTCCGCATCGTTCCCTTGGAGGGGTCCGTCACCGCCACTATGTTGCCGCCGTACTGAGCCCCCACCGCCTTCTTCAGCATGTCGCGGATGATCATGAACTGCGCGGCGGTCTCCGCCGTCTCGCCGGACTTGCTGACGACATTGAAGAGTGTGCGGCCAAGCCCGCCCGGCTGCGACGCGGCAAAGTCCAGGAATGAGCCGAAGTACGCGGGATCAACATTGTCGATGACGAACACACGGGGCCCGCGCCTGGCGGGCGGCGCCAGCAGGTTGTACGTCGCCGGGTTGAGCGCCGACTGCAGCGCAATGTTGCCCAGCGCACTCCCGCCGATGCCCAGCACCACCATGGTGTCGAACCGCCCACGGCACTTCTCCACCGCCGCCTTCACACCTGCAAGATGCTCGCCCCGCATCGGGTCCTGGGCCAGGTTCCGCCACCGCTCCCAGCCCGTGCCGCGGGTCTTGGTCAGGCTGCGCGTGAGTGCGATGCACGCGGCCGACGCATCGGACGCGGGCTCGAAAAGGGACGGGTCCAGCCCGTGCTCGCCGACCCGATCCTCGAAGCAGTTGGCGTAGTCAATATGGAGCATGGGGCGAGGATAGGTGTGGGGCGCGCGCAATACCCTCCGGCATGGTCCATCCATGGCACGAAGTCACGCCGGGCATCGAGGGGGAGAATCTCCCGCAGGTCTTCCGCACGGTCATCGAGATCCCCAAGGGCAGCAACCTCAAGTTCGAACTGGACAAGAAGTCCGGCCTCCTGATGCTCGACCGCGTGCTCTCCAGCGCGGTCTATTACCCCGCCAATTACGGGTTCATCCCGCAGACGCTGGCCGAAGACGACGACCCGCTGGACGTGCTGGTCTACTGCACGGAGGCCATCCCCAGCCTCACGCTGTGCAACGCCCGTGCGGTCGGCATGATGACCATGGTGGACCACGGCGACCCGGACCACAAGATCATCTGCGTCCTGACCGACGACCCGATCTACAACGAGTTCCAGAACGCCGGCGACTTCCCCAAGCACATCTTCAAGATGCTCCGCCGCTTCTTCGAGGACTACAAGCAACTGGAGGGCAAGGAGGTCGCAGTGGACGACTTCCTCCCGGTGGAGGCCGCGCACGCGGTGATCGAGGACAGCCTGCAGCGGTACTCCAAGGCAAGGCGTGCCGGGGGCATGGCGGGGCTCGCGTAATCCCTGGGTATGCTTATCGCCCACCATGCACCACGACATCGCCTCCATCCTGATCGAGAAGGACCGCATCGCCCAGCGTGTGCACGAGCTTGGGCACCGCATCGCCTCGGAGCTCTACCGCGAGGGCGTGACCCTGGACGGTGACCAGCGGGTCATCATCATCCCGGTCCTCACCGGCTCGATGGTCTTCGTGGCCGACCTCATCCGAGAGCTTCCCTTCAAGCTCCGCATGGAGGTCATCGCCGTCAGCAGCTACCCCGGCAAAAGCATGGAGAGCAAGGGTGTCCGGCTCAAAGGCGACCTCCCAAGCGACCTCGCCGGTGCGCACGTCATCCTGGTAGACGACATCTTCGACTCGGGCCAGACACTGGACGTGCTCGCCCGCCTCATCCGCGAGCAGCAGCCCGCTAGCCTGCGTTCCTGCGTCCTGCTCCGCAAGCCCGGAAAGGCCAAGGTCGGCTTTGTGCCCGATTACGTCGGCTTTGACATCCCAGACGAGTTCGTCGTCGGCTATGGGCTCGACTTTGACGGGTTCTACCGCAACTTCCCTGCGGTCGCGGTCTTGAAGCAGTGACCATGGGATTCCCAAAGAACATCGGGCACCAGGAACCACCAGCCGGCGCGTGAGCACCAAAGCCGACAACCTGATCCCCCCCAATGAACGCGTCATCGCGGAGTACCACCCCTCGCCCCTGACGATCCCCCTGTGGCACCATTGGGCGCTCGCCGCGTGCCTGCTGCTGGCACTGGTTGCGTGGGTCGTGGAGCGGTTCCTGCTCAGTTCCGGCGCGGCCCCAACCTCCACGTGGATCCGCATCGTGCTCGCCGTGATGGTGTGGCTGGTGCTGAGCGCCCTGGACGTGGGCGTCCGCCGCTACGTCGTCACGGAGAAGCGGCTCATCGTCCGCATGGGGGTGTTCGCCCGCATGGTCGTCGACATGCCCCTTTCCCGCGTTCAGCACAGCGTGTGGACCCAGACCGTCACGCAGCGCGTGGTGGGCATCGGGGACGTGATCGTGTCCAGCGCGGGGGTGGACGCGCCGCCGATCGTGTTCGCGGGCGTGGACAACCCGGCCCGCGTGCTGGAAGTTATCCGCGAGGCACGTGAGCACTCCGCGAACGACCGGCACGAACCAGGCACCGTCACCCCCGTCATCGGCCTCGTCGGCGGCATTGGCGCGGGGAAGAGCACCGTCGCCCAAGTCTTCGCGCACCTCGGATGCCTTGTCATCGATGCCGACCGTGATGCCCGGGAGGCCCTCTTTCGTGAAGACGTCGTGAAGGAACTGGTCTCGTGGTGGGGCGACGGCATCCTGGGCCCGGACGGCAAGCCGGACCGCGCCAGGATTGCGGAGATCGTGTTCAAGGACCCCTCGCAGCGCACCCGACTTGAGGGCTTGGTTCACCCCATCGTCAAGAGCGACCGACTCCTCACCATCGCCCGTGCCCGCCAGGAGGGCCGACCCGCGGTGATCATCGACGCGCCATTGCTCTTTGAGGCCGGCAGCGACAAGGACTGCGACGCGGTGGTCTTTGTCGACGCTCCACCGGAGCAGCGACTCGCCAGGGTCCGAGCGCGGGGGTGGTCGAGCGAGGAACTCGCCCGCCGCGAGGCCGCGCAGCTCCCCCTCTCCGACAAACGGGCACGCTCGGCTGTGGTCATTGAGAATACCGGCTCCCTTGAGTCCCTCCAGACCCTGGCCAGAGCTGCGCTGACCAAGATCCGGCAGGACGCCTCCGCAGGTCGGATCGGTCGGAATCCGAGTGCCTGATTGAACTCGGACGAAACACGTGGGCGATATTGGGGGTATACTTGTAGGGTCAGGACGGGCCTTCTGGGCCCAAGAGGGCGTGCAAAGCCCACCGGGACTGCCGGTCACCGCCTTATTCCGTTCGATTCGCAACGACCGCCCTGCCGCAAGCTGGACCTTTGTCCGGCCAGCGTTGGGCTGATGGTTCCCGGATCGCGACGTTCCCCCCGATCCATTCCACTCGCCGCCTCGGATCAAGACGGGGCCATGGCGTGTGGACGACGCTGTTCTCTTTTCCAGTCAGCGACCTTCGAGCACTTTCGATCACTCTCCCCCACTTGCAATCCGGTGTTGAGCCCCAGGTAGGGGGCGTTGACGAGCGGGCGACCTCTCATCAGTGAGACTTCAGTTCATGGCTAAATCCACGTCCGTTGCCGACAAGTCCGGCAAGTCCGATCCCGAGAAACCCACACGCGCTCGCAAGACGGCACGCGAAGCCGACGCCCCGGCCCCCGCCAAGTCCAAGGAGGCGAAGGAGCCCGTGCGCGAAGCCAAGTCCGCGCCGGCCCCCGAGCCCAAGCCCGCCGCCGTGGAGCCCCCCCGCTGGCATGAACAACGCACGGTGAGCCGCCCGCCTGAGCCGCGCCCGACACCCCCATCGCAGGAGGGTTCCCGCCCGGTGTTCGGCGGTGGCCACACCCCGCAGCCGCCCATTGCCCGCCCCGCCGCCGTCAGCGGTCCGGTGAGCATGCCGCCCGCCAAGGTGGAGACTCGGCCGGAAAACCGCCCCGAGAGCCGTCCCGAACCCCGCCCCGAGCACCGTCCCGATTCCCGGGCAGAGGGCGGACCAAACAACAGGCCCGAGGGCGGGCCCCAGGGCTTCCGCGACCGTGAATTCAACCAAGGTGGTGGCCAGTTCCAGCAACGTCCGCAGCACCAGGACCGCATGCAAGGCGGCGGTGGAGGCGGAGGGGGCCAGTTCAATCAGTACGGCGACCAGTTTGGGGGTAGTTTCCGCCGGAAGAAGAAGCGCCGCCGCGGCGGTGGCGGCCCGATGGGCGGCCCGGGCAACTTTGGTGGCGGCTTCGGCGGGGGTGGAGGCGGCGGCGGGGGCCAGCGCTTCGACCCCTACCTGCCCAGCGACGAGGAACTCGAGCGGGAAGCAGCCGAGCTTGAACGCGCAATCGCCAACGCCGATCCCAAGCGGCTGCAGGAGAGCATCTCGATCAACGAGCTGCAGCTCATGCCGCTCGCCGATCTGCACAAGCTCGCGGCCAAGGAGGGCTTCACCGACTACCACCAGTTGCTGAAACAGGACCTGATCTTCAAGATGCTGAAGGGCCGCGCCGCGAGCCAGGGCCTCATGTTCGGCGAGGGCACGCTGGAGATCATGCCCGACGGCTTCGGGTTCCTCAGGTCCGCCGAGCAGAGCTACCTCCACGGGCCGGACGACATCTACGTGAACCCCACGCTGGTGCGCCGGTACGGCCTGCGTCGCGGCATGGTCGTCAAGGGTGTCATCCGCCCGCCCAAGGAGAACGAGAAGTACTTCGCGCTCCTGCGGGTGGACACCGTCAACGCGCGCGACCCCAAGACCATCAGCAAGCTGGTGAACTTCGAGGACCTGACGCCCCTGCACCCGGAGAAGCGGTTCGTGCTTGAGACCGCGCCGGACGAAGTAGAGTGCCGCATCGTGGACCTGGTGGCACCGCTAGGCTTCGGCCAGCGTGCCCTCATCGTCGCGCCGCCCCGCACCGGCAAGACGGTGCTGCTCCAGAAGCTGACCAAGGCCATCAGCAAGAACTACCCGAAGACGAAGATCATCGTGCTGCTGGTGGACGAACGCCCCGAGGAAGTGACGGACTTCCGCCGTCACGTCATCGAGGGCGTTGAGGTCGTCGCCAGTACCTTCGACGAGAACTCTTCCCGCCACGTGCAGGTCGCCGAGATGGTGATCGAGAAGGCCAAGCGCATGGTCGAGTTCGGCGATGACGTCGTCATCTTCCTGGACTCCATCACCCGCCTCGCCCGCGCGTACAACTCAGAGACCACCAACAGCGGCCGCATCATGACCGGCGGCCTTGACGCCAACGCGCTCCAACGCCCCAAGAAGTTCTTCGGCGCCGCCCGCGCCATCGACGGCGGCGGCAGCCTCACCATCATCGGCACGGCCCTGGTGGACACCGGCAGCAAGATGGACGAAGTGATCTTCGAAGAATTCAAGGGCACCGGCAACAGCGAGTTGCACCTGGACCGCAAGCTGATGGAGAAGCGCATTTATCCGTGCATCGACATCCCCGCCTCCGGCACCCGCCGCGAGGAGCTGCTGCTCGATGGGAAGGAACTGGAACTGGTCCACCGCCTCCGCAAGGTCTTGAGCGACATGAACGTCGTCGAGGCCATGGAATTGATGCGCACCAAGCTCAAGAAGGTCAAGACCAACGCGGAGTTCCTGATGACGATGAGCCTGGGCTGAGCCCGGCCAGGCCCCGCGTCCGTGGCAACGTGGAGCCGGCGGATGGGTTTTCGGTCCTGCTTCATGCAGGAACCGCCCGCCGCGGGTCGATCAACCCCCAGGCTCGCGTCGTACAACATCCTTCTCGCACGGACAGACAGCAGGCACTATGGCCAAAACGCGGACGAATCTGGTAGCGATCCTCGCGGGGTGCGCCCTCGCACTGCCCGCCCTTGCGCAGGACGGTGCGGCACCGGGCGCGACGCCAATGCAGGACGCCCAGGCACCCGGCGCAGCGCCACCCCCCGCCCCGTCGCCGAGCAACACCGCGCTGAACACCACCGCGGCGACATCGCTCGCACGCCTCGCGCTCCTGGACGTCCGGGGCATCCAGAACCCCACCCCGGACGACTTCACCATCTGCGGCCTGCTCCTCAAGGCTGCATCGGCGTGGTCGCCCTCGAACACGCAGGTCCTCCGGGCAAGGATCGAAGCCGCCCACAGCGCGGGCAACCAGGTGGAAGTGCTCGCGGCAACGCGCGACCTCGTCCGGGCGGACCCCAGCGACACGGTCGCGCAGCTCCGCCTCATTTCCAGCCGGATGTCGCAGATGCAGACCGCTCAGGAGCGGGCGGAGGCCTACCGCCAGTTCCTGGGCAAGCAAGGCTCGCGCCTGGACTCCTCGATCCGCAGCCGTCTCGCGCTCGACGCCGCGATGTTGGCCCGCGAACTGGGCGACGAGAAGGGCTTCGTGACGTACCTCAAGCAGGCCACGAGCCTTGACGCGACCAACAAGGACGCGGCCCTGCTCGCCCTTTCGTACTTCTCGGAGAGCGTCGATAACCGCACCGCACACTTTGAACTGCTGACCAACGTCTTCTACGCCGACCCGCTGGACCCCGGCGTCATGATGCAACTGCGGGACGAGCTCGCCGCCGCGGACGCGTGGGACCAGGCACAGCGGTTCCACAAGATGGCCGTGAACGTGCTCGCGGCACGGTCGGACATCTCGGTTGACGACCGCCTCGCCGACCACGGCATCACATGGCACATGAAGGGCCCGGGCGAAGTCCTCTCGCTGCTGAACACCGACCTGGCAGCGATGCGGGACCGCCAGGAACGCATGTTCAGCCAGAAGACGCAGACCATGACGAGCGGGTACGACATGCGCCGCGCCGAGGACGTGCGTCTCTCGCTGCCCATGGACCAGCTCCGCCTGGTCGCCGCCTTGACGCTGAACGACACGGAAGTGACAGCCCGCGTCATCAAGGACCTGATCGCCACCAACGCCGAAACCAGCTCCGTGCTGGCCGACGCCGCCCGCCGCCCCCAGTCCATGAACGAGCAGGACGCCGCCCAAAAGACGCTCGAACTGCGTGTCGAGCTCTGCGTGTGGAGGCTGCTCGCCAAGGACGGCGTCGACGAGGTCGTCGCCATGGCGCCCGAGCTGCGTGCTGCCTTGGGCGACGACGATGATCTGACGGCCATCCTCGACGCGTGGACCGCTCTCCGCACCGGCAACGGCGCGGAAGCCGAACGCATCGCGGCGGAGTCGGGTGTCATCAGCAGTTGGCTGGGTGTCGCGGCCGCGCTCGCCCGCGAAGAGCGTGGCGACACGGCCGGTGCAGCGGCGGTCCTCAGGCAGGTCGCTGAGGATGAACCCCTCACCGCCTTGGGCTGCTACGCGTGGTCGCGCGCCAAGTCACTGGACGCGGCGTACGTCAACCCCCTCACGGCCCAGATCGACCGCCTGGCCCGCGACGTGCCCCTCTGGGTCGACGCGATGATCGCCCGCCCCACGCAGCACCAGCGCCTCATCGTGGACCTCGCCCAGCGGGACGCCAAGGCGATGGACCCCGTGACGCTCACCGTGCGCCTCCGCAACCTCTCGCCCGTGCCCCTGGCGCTGGGCACCGACCTCGCGCTCAACGCGCGCCTCATGATCATCCCTTCGATCCAGACCGGCGAGACAGAGCTCATCCGGCACCTCTCGCCCGACGTGGTCATGCTCGACCAGCGCCTTCGCCTCATGCCCGGCGAAGAACTCTCGCTCGTCATGGACCCCGCGATCGGCTCCGTCGGCTGGGTCGCGGGCACCGCATCCTCCAAGCCCGTGACCGAGAAGTACCGTGTGCTCCAGGGCTTTGTCGCCGGCGATGAGGGTGCCCGAAGCGCCGGCCCAGGCTGCGTCGATGTCACCAGCCTGACACTCTCGCGCGACGCCTACGACCCCAGCCGTTCCGATCCCGCGGCACTCGCCCAGCGCATCGCCGCGGCCGACGAGGCGACGCTTGTGAAGTTCGCCGTCGCGTCACGTGCCCTGCTCGTCCCCGCGCAGCTCAACAGTTCCATCGGTGATGCGCACGACGCGCTCGCAGCCGCGTGGGCAGCACGCTTCCCGACCCTGTCCGTTCAGGCCAAGGTCGCGGTGCTGTGCGAACTGCCCCCCGCACGCGAAGTCATGGCCATGAAGCCGCTGGACGACGTCGCCGGGACCGACGCTGATCTCAACGTGCTCCGGGCCTACATCGCAACGCAGGCCGACCTGCCGGAAGACCCCGCCATCACAAGGGCCATCGCCGCGGGTGACGCAGACCTCGCCACACTCGCGACACTCCACCGCGCCCGCCTCGAGGCCGGCGTGCGGGCGTACGCGACCCAGGGCGTCACCGCCGGCATCGCCGCCGCACGCACGGGCGGCCGGTAAGCAGGAGGGGCGTGTCGCATGACCGGCGAAGTCCCACCCCCACCCCCCCCGCCTCCCTCAACTGAACCAGATTCCACGAACGCTTCCCGCGCCACATGGCGCAGCATCGCGGGCTTCTGCATCGGTGCTGCGCTCCTCTGCGCCGCCGCGTGGATCGTCTGGAAGGACCGCGAACAACTCTCCAATGCGTGGAGCCGCGCACGCGACGCCGATTGGTGGCTCATCGCGCTGCTCATCTGCCTCCCGTGGGTCAGCTGGACTCTCACCAGCGTCATGTACTGCACACTGATGAACCGGAGCGGCCGGCGCGGCTCTCGCCAGCACGTCGGCCTTGGAGAAATGCACGCCGTCCTCGCCTCCGCGTGGCTCATGAACTACCTGCCGGCGCGCCCGGGCATGTTCGGTCGCCTCGCGTACCACAAGGTGGTCAACGACATCCCGTTCCGCGAATCCGTCCGAGCGTCGATCGTCGCGATCGCCTGCGGCGTTGCCTCCATGCTGCTGCTCATGGGCGTCACGCTCGGCGCAAACGCCATGCGGCTCCACGGCCCCGCCGCACTCGTCCTGCTCGCGGCCCCCGCCCTCTGCGCGGCCTGCCTCGCGTTTGCAGTGGGAACACAGGACGCCCGTCGGGAGACCATCGCACGCACAGCCTGGGCGCTGGGCGTGCGCTATTTGGACGTCCTGAGCTGGATGGCCCGCTACCTCGTGGCATACCAGGTCCTGGGCCGCCCACTCTCGCTGGTCGAGGCCGGCGCTTTCACCGTGGTCAGCCAGATCGCCGCGATGGTCCCGCTGGTGGGCAACGGCATGGGCATCCGCGAATGGAGTAACGGCCTGCTGGGCCCGCGCCTCACGAACGCCATCCCCCAGTCCCTCGCTTACTTCGCCGACCTCCTCAACCGTGCCGGCGAGATACTGGCAGCCCTTCCCGTCGGCCTCATCTGCGGGGCTTGGGTCGCCCGCCGCATGCGGCAGGGTGGTACTCCCCAATCAGGGCATGAGGTTATCTGAACCGCTCCCGCACCGGAAGTCGATGACTCCGCGTCACTTGCGAATGCGGACCTTTCGAACCGCCGAATGCGTATGGACAAGTGTCTCGTCCGTTTCAGGCGGACCTCGAAGGGGTGGAGCGACCCAGGACGGGGAGCATGATCAGCAAGATCGAACAGGATCACCAGCGATTCCGGCAGATCGTCCGCGGCAAGATCCGTAAGGACCTCCGGCGGTTCCTCTCGCGCGGCGACATCCTCGGAAAAGAGGGTGGCCGCTACGTCTCCATCCCCATCCACGACGTCGACATCCCCACCTTCCGCTACGGCGACAACTCCGGCGTCGGCATGGGTGAGGGTGACGAAGGTCAGGGCGTGGGCAAGGGCCAGGGCGGCGAGCAGGAAGGCCAGCACATCCTCGAAGTTGATGTCACGCTCGAAGAACTCGCCGACATCATGGCCGAGGAACTCAAACTCCCGCGCATCCAGCCCCGCGGCGCCCACCGCATCACGACCGTCAAGGACAAGTACACCGGCATCCGCCCCGTCGGCCCCAACAGCCTGCGGTCCTTCAAACGCACCTACCGCGAGGCCCTCAAGCGCCAACTCGCGATGGGCCAGTACGACCCCGACAACCCCGTCATCATCCCCATCAAGAACGACCTGCGCTTCCGCACATGGAACGAAGTGAAGAAGCCCCAGAGCAACGCCGCCATCATCTACATGATGGACGTCTCGGGCAGCATGGGCGAAGAGCAGAAGGAACTCGTCCGCCTCGAGGCCTTCTGGATCGACACGTGGCTGCGGCGCAACTACGAAGGGATCGAGAGCCGGTACATCGTCCACGACGTCAAGGCCGCCGAGGTGGACAAAAAGACCTTCTTCTCAGTGAAGGAAGACGGCGGCACCCGCATCTCCTCCGCCCTCACCTGCTGCAAGGAACTGCTCGACGCCCACTACGACCCCAGCGAGTGGAACATCTACCTCTTCCACTTCAGCGACGGCGACAACTCCTCCGACGCCGACAACAAGCTCTGCGTCAAGATGCTCGAAGAGACCCTGCTCCCCCGCTGCAACTTCTTCGGCTACTGCCAGGTCGCCAGCGCCTACGGCAGCGGCTCTTTCTACGGCGTGCTCAACGAGGCCTTCCCCAACGGCGCGGCGGACGACGCCGGCCCCCGCCTCATCACCAGCAAGGTGGGTGGCAAGGACGACATCCTCGAGAGCCTGCGGACCTTCTTCAAGGCCGGCCGCTGACCACAGGCCGCGCCCGCCGCCCTCATCGGATACTCACGTCCTCAAATGCACTTCCAGCGATCCTGCGTCCAAACCAGGCGCACCGTCGTATCGTCCATTGTCGCCACGCACGGATGCCCGCGCGCGGCCCGACACGGGACCGCCATGCTCCTCTTCCCCGCGTACGCCGTGCTGGTGTGGTACTTCTGCGTGCGGTTCCGCAGGCAGGTGTGGGGCTTTGTCGCGCTCGCCTTCGGCCTTACGTTCGTCGCCACGCTCGCGACCCTCCAGCGCCGGCTGCGTGCCTCGTTCGACTTTGACGGCTTCGTTTTCACCCACCTGGACTTCCTGCTGTGGGCTGAGTTCATCGCCATCGGGGGCATCGGCCTTTTCCTCGTCTGCCTCCCCACCCGCGCCGCGCACGTGCCGTGCCGCAAGTGCGGCTACGAACTCGAAGGCCTGGAAGACGCCAACCCCACCTGCCCTGAGTGCGGCCTCGCGTGCGCCGCCCGCAAACTCAAGCCCATGAAGTGCGGTGCCTGCGGCGTTCGATCCCTGATGGACCCGGAGAAACCCCGGTGCGGCTGCGACGATCCGCTCAACGCTTCAGTTTGACAGGAACGACAGCGACGCAAGGCTGGACGACGCCCCGGCGTTCGTCATGCCGGTGAACGCGTCCACCCGCCCCCCGTACCAGTACATCGCGGCGGGCCTCGCGCCCTTGTGATTGCCGAACAGCACGCGCGACGGACGCACGCCCGCATTCGGCAGGTCGCACGTGGCAATCATCGACCCGCCAACGCTCGCGTTGACGCTCAGCTTGTCGCCCAGTTGCGAAAGCGAGAGGAGCACGGGCGAGCCCCGCAGGAAGCAGAACCGCTCCCGCTGCGTGAAGTCACCCCGCGGCTTGAGTGTGTACGTTGTGGCAGCGCCGGCCCGAGTCTGCACGATTCTCAGCGACCGTGACTCCGGATCCGCAAACACCTGCACATGGTTGCCCGCATCTTGGTGGAGCGTGCAGAGCGCCAGGGGTGTCCCGAGCTGCCCGGGCTCCAGCGTCTGGTCCCACGCCTCATCGGGCACCTCGCCCGCGAGCCGCACGGTCCACTCCGGGCCGCACGAAAAGCCACCGATGGACGCAGAGTCGCCCGCGAATGCACCATACCCCGGCGGCGGCACGCCGTACGACGATCCCGCTCCCTCGAGAACACTCTCGAACGCGATCAGGAACGCGCACCGGTTGACGGGCAGTCCCTGCTCGGTCCGGAGGCGAAGCCCCAGAGCGAACGGTGACCGTGTCTGCGATGCCTGCCCAAGGTCGTTGGTCCACCGAGACGAATCCGTATCGAGCGTCAGTGGGATCCAGCCCATCGCGATATCACCGCTCACCGGAATGCTTGGGCAGGAGATCTCTTCCCTCGCTGCGCTGACCGGGTTGGTGGGGTTCGCCGGATCAAACCGCCCCACGGCCGCCGTGAACATCACGGAGTTGGCGTGCGGCTGACTGCTGTCGGACGGCAACGGGTAGAGCCACGCGCGCACCTTGGCCTTCACCGCATAGCCCGGAAAGTCGGGCCGGAACGCCGAAGCACTGGTGAGTTTCCACGTCGCGAGACGGCGCGACGCGGCGACGGGCAGTTGCGCGCCGACCGTGCACTCGTAGATCGGCCCAAGGGTGGGCGGCAGCGGGATGCCGCGAGCGACAATCCTGGTCCGATCGCACGCGACGACCAGGTTCCCGGAGTCCACGCTCTTCGGCGCCAGCATCTCCTCACCATCACCCGCCCGGAGAAGGTTCACGCCGCCATCACCCACCATCAGTGCGCGTGCGCCGTGCGCCGCTGGCACAGGAATGGACCGCACGCCGAACGACCGCGCGCGGTCAGCTGATCCGACGAAGATCCGTCCACCCGCAACCACAGGCGGCCACGGCTGGATGTCCTGCGGCGCCCACGCCTGGCCCCATGTCAGCCCATCCGGCGAAAAGAGCACCCGCGGCACGGTGATGTCGTACATCCAGCCGACCTGCATCCCCGGGAGCATCTGCGCGACGAACGGCCCGCCATGTTCAGCCGCAGCGCTGCGGATGTGGAACGTGTTCCACGCGTACGGGCGAGCGGGGGCGTACCCGTGGTTGCTCGAGCATGTCGGCTGACCGTACGCGCGAGTGAACCGCAGCTTGTCCGCGGCATTGGCGGCAAGCGGGCTCACTGCGATCGGAACACCCGACTCATCCGTGCCCACAACGTGACCGAGCGGCAGGTACGCCGTCCCCAGCGGCGCACTGCCCACAAACTGGTTCCCCAGCCCGACCGCAGCATCAAACTCAGTCCCCGCGGAACCGTGCATGTTCTCAAACACCGCCCACCCCGGCGACGCGTAGTCCTCGTTCCCGCGGTACACCGTCACCACGCGGTTGCGAGCCCACGAATCACCCACAGGGCACACCATCCGCAGCCCCTGCACCCCGAACCGCTCCACGTACGGCGGGTGCGCATGCTGACCGAGGTTAATGGTCATCGGCGTGATGACGCGGGGCGGTGGCGAGTAGACCGGTGCCATCGGCCCGACGACCCACGGGGCTCCCACGGTCGTCCGCGCCGCGTTCATGAGGTAGAACACGCCGGTGGCCGAGTACGCCGTCGGGCTCCCGGGGGTCGTGGGCTGGTTGTTCAGCACGTAGTCAGAGAATGGAAACCACGCGCGCAGCACGGGCCCTTCATCGAGCACGTGGTATCCCGGCATCTGGAACGGCGAGCCCCGGTTCATGCCCGGCTGCGTGTTCGCGCTGGGGCCGATGTCCACACAACGCCACCCCATCGCCGGCGCCGCGAGGTCGTAGAAGCAGACCGCCGTACGCACGCGCGTCCACTCTCCGTTGCTCAGCGCGTGCACCTGGCACACGGCCAGAACCAGACCATGGCAGACACTGAATGCCGTGGTGGGAGCGTACCGGATGCCCTCGACATTGCGGTCCGCAAACTCACCCTTCAGCACGTTGTGCGGAGTGGAATCTCCGTACGCCGTGTCCTTCGTGAGCAGCGCGGCCAGCGCCCCGGTCGGGCCCACCTGAAACAGGACAATCCTCGATGGATCGCCCGCATAGGCCAGAAGGATGGGCGTCACCCCATCAGGCCCCACGCCCGACGCTCCCGCCATGATCGCACCGCCGAGCGATGGCGAAATCGGGATGTCCGTGTGTACCACCGGGGCCCCGCACAACAGCCGGGCGTTGCGTGTGTACCTCGCCTGCCCGGCGGGCAACAAAACCCCGTCCTGAGACACCGACGATGACGCTCGCGCGTACTCGAAGGTCAATGCACCCCCGGGGGATTGGAAACCGTTGTCAAAGCGGAACGTCTGCGCGACCACCCCGCGCACCGGGACGAGGGCGCAGATCAAGAAGGCGCCCAGGGCGAGCGCATGACGGATGAAGGTGGTCATTGGCATGGTGGCGGGAACCCATAGATTACCCGAAGTACGCCCGTCTGTCACCTGGTTCCGGAACCATCCCGTCCGATAGCACCACCGCCCGCGGGCTTCAATTCCTCAACATTTCTGGCATTCTCGGTCGCATGTGGTACGTTCTGCGTGCGTGACCACCCGTTTGCTTGCGATCATCTGCTCCTGCGCCTGCGT
This sequence comes from Phycisphaerales bacterium, assembly GCA_036261855.1. Taxonomy (GTDB): domain Bacteria; phylum Planctomycetota; class Phycisphaerae; order Phycisphaerales; family UBA1924; genus BJHL01. Next base: position 27,561 of record DATAKA010000011.1, read on the forward strand.
CGCCGCGGCCGGTGCCGACGTAGTCTCGCTCGATGCCGCACGCGACAACTCCATGTACGAGGACTTCGGGGGCGAACTCTCCAACGGCGCAGGCCCGTCCTTGTTTGCCGGCCTCACCCAGTTTGAGAACCGCCGCCGTGCCCTGATCGCCTTCGACCTCACGTCCATCCCAGCCGGGTCCACCATCACCAGCGTCACGCTCACGCTCACCTGCACCCGCTCCGCGTCCCTTGCAGAGCCAGTGTCCCTCCGCCCCTCCCTCGCGTCCTGGGGAGAGGGGCCCTCCATCGCCCTCGGCGAGGGCGGCATGGGCACGGCCGCTCTTCCGGGCGACGCCACGTGGCGATACCGGTTCTACCCCGATGTTCTGTGGGGCACAGAAGGCGGGGACCTGGGGCCCGCCTCGGCCACCACTCCCGTCGCCGGGGAAGGCGCGTACACATGGTCATCGCCCACCATGGCCGCCGATGTGCAGGCGTGGCTCGCGAACCCCGCCGTCAACTTCGGGTGGGCGATCGTCGGGAACGAAGACCTGCCCCAGACCGCCAAACGCTTCGCCAGCCGCGAAAACGACGTGCTCCATCAGCGGCCCGTCTTGGTGGTCGAGTACACCCCCGTGCCCGGCCCAGCGGTGTTGGGCGTGGCTTTCAGCAGCCTTCTCTCCGCCTCCCGGCTCCGGAGACGACACTTGGGTGCAAGATAACTCTTGCTCGGGCGTTGACCCTCGGGTACTGTGGGGCAAGGCCGTCCCACACGTCCCTGGACCTTGCCCCGGCTTCATGAGGAGTGTGGTTGCATGGCGTACGAGCGGTATGGATCCGTGCTGGAAGCTCCAGGCGTCAGCAGGCGGGCCCTGCTGGGTGCAGGTGCGCTCGCCGCCGCCTTCGCCACCGCCGCCAAGGCCCAGCAGGCCACTGTTCACGTGGTCGCAGACACGGATCCCACCAGCCTGCTGGAGAAGCTGGTCGACCGGGTGACTTTCGGTGCGACACAGGCCGAACTGACGCTCGCCCGGTCCCTCGGATACGAGGGCTACCTCGAGTACCACCTCGACCACCTCGCCATCGACGACAGCGCGTGCGACGCCGCAACGGCGCACCTCACCACGATCGGCCAGCCCTACCTGCAGCTCATCACCCAGACCAGCGGGTTCGTCCGCAACGAACTGATCGAGCACTGCATCCTCCGGGCCGCTTTCAGCAAGCGCCAGCTCTTTGAACGCATGGTCGAGTTCTGGACCGACCACTTCAACATCGACATCGAAACCGCGCAGTACTACAAGACCATCGACGACCGCACCGTCGTCCGCGCCTTCGCGCTGTCCACGTTCCCCCAACTGCTCACCGCCAGCGCGCACAGCCCGGCGATGCTCTACTACCTCAACAACGACGTCAGTACCGCCGGCAACCCCAACGAGAACTACGCCCGCGAACTGATGGAGCTCCACACGCTGGACGTCTCCGGCGGGTACACCCAGACGGATGTGCAAGAAGTCGCACGCTGCCTGACAGGCTGGCAGATCCAGCTCTCCGGATCCACCCGCGGCAACTTCCGGTACAACAACAACCAGCACGACCAGGGCATCAAGCACGTCTTGGGCACGACCATCCCCGCCAACGGCGGCCAATCGGACGGCGACACGGTCCTGTCCCTGCTCTCCACCCACCCCAGCACGGCCCGCTTCATCGCGTTCAAGCTCTGCCGCCACTTTCTGGGCTACACCGTCGCCCCGTCCGTCGTCAACCGCGTCGCGGCCGTGTACACCGCCACCGGCGGTGATATCAAGGCGCTGATCCGCGAAACACTCCGCCCCCAACACCTCGCCGCGGCAAGCCCCAAACTCAAACGCCCCTTCCATCACTTCATCTCGGCAATACGGGCGCTCGGCACCACCATCACCTCCACCACCGCCACCCGCAACCGCCTCAACGAGGCGGGGCACCTCCCGTACGCCTGGCAGACACCCGACGGCTACCCCGACAAGCTCGACCACTGGTCGAAGAACGTGCTCGTGCGTTGGAACTGGGGCGCGTCCGTCGCCACCAACGGCCTCTCGGGCATCACGTTCGATGACGCCACGTTCTTCTCCGGTGCCACCACCGCCGACGAACGCGCCGACCGCATCAACGAGCGTCTCTTCCTGGGCCGCATGCCCCTGCCCGAACGCAACCGCGTCCGCGACTACATGCTTCCCAACCCCGTGACGCAAACGCGCTGGCGCGACGCCGTCGGCCTCGCCATCGGCAGCCCGTCCTTCCAGTGGTACTAGCCCACCCACCCCCACCCCGACGCCCGCACCGCACCGCCCCATCGCCCCACGCCAGGAGCACCCATGACCTCCGAAGCCTCATCCGGCTGCAGCGAGTACCAGGAACTCTCGCGCCGCCACTTCCTGCAGGCGGGCACCGGCCTCGCCGCGTTCCTCGCCGCGCACGCATGGGTGCCCCGCGTCGCCTATGCGAAGAGCCACCGCGGCGGCGCACGCGATGTCATCGTCTCGATCTATCTTCGCGGCGCCGCCGACGGTCTCACGCTCTGCGTGCCCTACGCCGACAACGCGTATTACTCCAGCCGCCCCACCATCGCCATCCCCCGCCCCGACACCGCGGACCCCAACCGCTGCACCGCCCTCGACGCACGCTTCGGCCTCTGCCCCGCCATGGCGTCCCTCCTGCCCGCATACCAGGACGGCAAACTGCTTTTCGTGCACGCCACCGGCTCCATGGACCCCAGCCGCTCCCACTTTGAAGCCCAGCGCTTCATGGAAACCGGCAAGCCCGGCGACCAGTCCATCGGCACAGGCTGGCTCGGCCGCCACCTTTCCACCGTCGGTGCCATGATCCCCGGCGCGCCCCTCCGCGGCGTGGGCATCGCGGCGGGCCTCCAGAAGGCCCTCGTCGGCGGGCCCGACACGCTCCCCATCTCCAACCTCGATGCATTCGGCATCACCGGTCCCGGCACCACGCTCAACGCACGCCGCGCAGCCCTCACCGATCTCTACAACCCAACGCCCGACCCGCTCCACAGCGCGGCCCTGAGCACGCTCACGACCATCGACATGCTCAACACCATCAACTTCACCGGCTACACCCCTGCAAACGGCGCGGTCTACCCCGGCAACAGCGGCTTCCCGTACGCAATGAAGACCACAGCCGCCCTCATCCGCGCGGAGGTCGGCGTCGAGGCCGTCGCCATCGATGTCGGCAGTTGGGATACCCACGACAACCAGGGCACCATCACCGGCAGCATGGCCAACCTCATGAGCACCCTCTCTCAAACGCTCGCCGCCTTCTACCGGGACGTCGTCGCCGGCAACGGCCCCAACGTCACCGTCGTCGTGATGAGCGAGTTTGGCCGCCGTCTCCTCGAGAACGGCAACCTCGGCACCGACCACGGCCACGGTAACGTCATGATGGTCCTGGGCCAGTGCGTCGGCGGCGGACGCGTGATGACCCAGTGGCCCGGCCTTGAGCCCCAGAACCTCTTCGAAGGCCGCGACCTCCAGGTCACGATCGACTACCGCGACATCCTCAGCGAGATCGTCCAGGACCGCCTGGGCAACAACAACCTCGCCTCTGTGTTCCCGGAGTACACACCGACCATGCGGGGGGTGTTCACATGCTGAAGAGTGCCCTCATCCTGTCCGCCGCCGCAGCAGCCGCACCAGCGCAGCAGGCGATCTACAGCAACGCCTCCGCCAACCCCGCCGCCCCCGCGCTCGCCGAGGCCGCCGTTTCCGTGAACGGCGCTCCCGCGCCCATCGGCGGCCTCTGGAGCGAAGTCGCTGCACCCAGCCCCACCGAAAGCAATGCGCTCGCGGGCATCGCGTGCCACGGCGACAGCACCGGCGGCGTCCGCATCGCCGACAACTTCATCGTGCCCGAGGGCCAATCGTGGAACCTCGAACAACTCTGGGTCTACGCCTACCAACCGGACTTTGCGGGCAGCACCCTCCCCATCGCATCCGCCACCGCGCGCATCTGGTACGGCAACCCCGCCACAGGCGGCCAGGTAGTCTGGGGAGACTCCACCACCAACCGCCTCGTGAGCACTACCGCCACCAACACCTACCGCATCTTCACCACCGAGGTCGGCCCCATCATCGACGACCCGGGCATGTCCCGGCGCGTCTTCCGCGTCGCCCTCGCCACGCCCACCGCGCTCACCGCCGGTGAGTACTGGATCGACTGGCAACTCGCCCCCAGCACTCCGGACGCCTGGCTCTTCGCGGTCCCCGCAACGCTCTCCGACACGCGCACCCAGCCCGGCTGGAACGCACAGATCTTCGCCGACGGCGCATGGTCCACCATCGCAGACCAGGGCAAGCCCATCACTGCGCCGGACGTCGCGGCCGACATCGCGTTCATCCTCGCCGGCTCCACCGGCTCCGCCTGCGACACGATTGACTTCAACGGCGACACCATCCTCCCCGACATCTCCGACGTCGCCGACTTCATCACCGTCTTCGGCGGCGGCCCCTGCCCCACGGGCGCCTGCAACGACATCGACTTCAACAACGACGGCCTCTTCCCGGACACCCAGGACATCGCCAGCCTCCTCAGCGTCTTCAGCGGCGGCCCCTGCCTGTAACCGACGGGCCACCGCGGAAGATCGCACACCACCATCGCAGGGGAAAACCCGGCGACCAAGGGACACGCTACTCTTTTTATGACATGCCGCGCCACGCGGCAGCGCATGGGTAAGCACGGCGCAACCTCCCGCACCGCTCTTGAGCGTTGTCGGTGGCGAGCGCGCAGGAGCACACCCATGACGTTCACGGCCCTTGTCGCTCTCGCCGTTGTCACACTCGCTGCAATCTTCCCATCACCCGCGTCCGCGCAGTTCCAGACGCAGGCCCCCAGCCCCACCGGCCGCAACTTGGGCGGCGTCGCGTTCACGTCCCCCACGCACGGCTTCGTCGTCGGCGACAACCACCACCTCCTCGAAACCTTCGACGGCGGCCAGACGTGGATCACACGCATGGCCACGCCCCTCAGCACCGACCCTTTCTACACCATCCACTTCGCCTCACCCACGCACGGCTACATTGCCGGCAACAACCAGGACGCCTACCGCACCACCGACGGCGGCCTCACGTGGACGCACATCCTGGACATCCCCGCCAACGACGCCCTCTGGCTCGACGCCGACTCTGTCCTCGTCATCGGCGGGCAGGACGTCTACCGCTCCGACGACGAAGGCCTCACCTTTGTCCCCGTCAACTTCACGCCCATCGAGGGTGGCCTTTCCGACATCGACCGCGCAGGAACCTCTGAAACCATCGCCGGCGTTTCCGGCAACGGCACCATCTGGGTCAGCAACGACACAGGCCTCAGTTGGACCAGAATGGTCGAGGGTGTCGGGATCCTCCCCGCCAACTGGGCCATTTCCTTCCTGGACGATGTCAACGGCTGGGTCTGCGGCGCCAACGGCATCGTCTACCGCACGCAGGACGCCGGCCAGACATGGACGCTCCTCAACTCCGGCGTCGGCGACGAAATCGTTGACATGAGCTTCGCCGACGACGACAACGGCATCGCCGTCACCCAGGGCGGCTTCGCCCTCATCACGCACGACCGTGGCCAGCACTGGCAGGTCCACCGCCTCCGCGTCACGGGCCTGGTCTGGGGCCGCGATGAAGGCCTCGACAGTTGCTTCGCCCTCGACGCCAACACCATGTGGGCCGGCGGCACCGGCGGCCTCCTGTTCCGCACCGACGACGGCGGCCAATCCTGGCAAAACCAGGGCTACCCCTTCTACCTCCCGGGCACCCTCAACATCGAGAAACTCCACTTCACCGACTCACTCAACGGCTGGATGGCCTGCCACCCGGCGGACTCCACCCTCCAGGTCACCAACGACGGCGGGTGGACGTGGACGCCCGTCACCGGTGTCATTGGCAGCATCGCATCGCTGGACTTCCAGGGCCAACGCGGCTGGGCCGCGTACGCGAGCCAGACGGTCATGCGCACGACCAATGCCGGCCAGACGTGGTCGCCCGTCGCCATCACCGGCTCCGCCACGCAAGACTGGTACTACACCAACGACGTCGAGTTCGTGGACGAGAACTACGGCTGGGCCGTGGGCTGGTGGGGCGGCATCGCCCGCTCCACCAACGGCGGCGCATCATGGACGCCCCAGATGCAGCCGCAAAACGAGACGTTCTACGACGTCAGCGTTGTTTCTCCCACCGAGGCCGTCGCCGTCGGCTACGACGACTCCACCTTCCGCTGTTTCCTCAAACGCACCACCAACGGCGGCACCACCTGGACCCGCACCGAGCTCAACCAGTACGAAGAGGCGTTCACCAACCTCGTCGTCCGCCCCAACGGCCGCCAGTGGATCGCCGGCTCCTTCGGCAAGATCCTCTACCGCCCTGCGCCGCCCGTCACGATGACGCTCCCCACCGCCGTCCCCGCGCTCATCGCGCCCGGCACGCAGGCCACGATCACCATCACCGCCACGCCGGGTGAGGAGCAGATCGCCGCCGTCAACCTTCGCGTGCGCGCCGCGGCCGGCGCACCCTTCGCCACCATCCCGCTCGTCCACACCGGCGGCGTGAACTACCAGGCCACACTCCCGCCCTTCCAGTGCGGCAACACGCCCCAATACTACTTTGAAACGCTGACCACACAGGGCACCACCGTCACGCTCCCCGCCGGCGCACCCACACAGTTCTACACCTCCGGCGTCGGCGTCTTCGGCCAGTCCGACGTCTTCAACGTCACCTTCGCCGGCGGCCTGCCCACGGGCTGGACGGCCAGCGGCCTCTGGCACGCCACCGCCTCCTGCAGCCCCCCGGGCACGTGCGGCAGCGGCGGCGTCCGCATGTACTTCGGCCAGGACAGCACCTGCAACTTCCAGACAGGCGCCCGCGCCGCCGGCATCCTCACCTCCCCCACCATCACGCTGCCCACACTCCAAGCCGGCCAGAGCATCACGCTCACCTTCTGCTCCGCGCTCGACAACGAGTACAACAACAACGAAGTCGGCGACGATGATCAGGCGCAGCTCTGGTGGGTGTCCGGCGCAGGCAACTTCCCGTTGGAGTGGTTCACCGACCACGCCTCAATCCAAACCCGCTCCTTCAACCTGAGCGCCCGCGCCGGCCAGACCGGACGCTTCGAGTGGCGCTTCGACACGATGAACACCTACATGAACTCCTTCCGCGGCTGGCACGTGGACGACATCCGCCTCTCCGCCCCCTCCACCACCTGCACCCCCACCCCCGCATGCGACCCCATCGACTTCAACGGCGACTCCCTCTTCCCAGACACCCAGGACATCGCCGACTTCATCACCGTCTTCGGCGGCGGCCCCTGCCCCACGGGCGCCTGCAACGACATCGACTTCAACAACGACGGCCTCTTCC
>DATAKA010000069.1:0-13518 GCA_036261855.1 Phycisphaerales bacterium
GAGCTGCTCGCCACCATCCACTTCCCGGGCGACAGCCTCGACGTATCCGGCCTTCTCGGCACCGACACCGCCGGCACTCCGCACGCGTTGCTGGGCTCCTTTGGCTCGGGCATCGACTTTGACCCCGTGACCGCCGAAGTAGTCGCGGTGTGCGACAGGGGCCCCCGCGATGGAGCCAACGACTTCGCGTGCCGAGTGCAGCGTTTCGCGTTCCGGTTGGATGAGGCTTCCCGGACCGCGTCGCTCACGCTCACCTCCACGCGATTTTTAACTTCGTCGGGCGGCGGTCAGTTTGTTGGTTCCTCCAAGGCGTGGACCCCCGCGTTCCGAGCGGTGGTGGGCGACGGGTTGGGGGAGTCGCGCCCTCGCATCCCCGCACGGCTGGACCCGGAGGCCATCCGCCTGAGCGGGGACACCATGTGGATCGCCGACGAGTACGCGCCCGCCCTGGACCTCTTCACGCGCAGCGGCCGACACATCCGACGCGAACCGCTGCCCGCCCGCTACGCGTGTTCCCACGCGAGCGGAACCGCCGAGGGAGAACTCCCGCCCGCGAATACCACCGGCCGCCAGCCCAACCGCGGCTTTGAAAGCCTCACACTTTCGCCGGACGGGTCCCGTGCGTACCTCATGACGCAGTCGCCCCTCATCCAGGACGGCGGCCTCGACGCCGACAGCAAGCGCATCGGCATCAACATGAGGCTCCTGCAGGTCCCGCTGAACCCCGCCTCGCCGACCCGCGAGTACCTCTACCTGCTCGACCGCCCCTCTCACGGCGTCAATGAACTGCTCGCCGATGGCGAATCGCACATCCTGGTGCTGGAACGCGATGGCGGGAAGGGCGCGAACGCAGCGTTCCGCGTTGTGTACCGCGTCGAACTGCGCAGCGACCTGGACATCGCGCACGTGGAGCGTCTGCCTTCCCTGGGGCTGCCTCCGGGCATCGTTCCCCTCCGGAAGGAACTCTACCTCGACCTTCTGGACCCCGCCTTCGGCCTGGCCGGCGGGGCGATGCCTGAGAAGATCGAGGGCCTGTGCTGGGGCCCCGAGCTTTCCGATGGCCGCCGCACCCTGCTTGTCAGCAGCGACAACGACCTCATACAGGACGCACCCACCACCCTTTGGGTGTTCGCAATCGGCGACCCGGCGGCCGGCGTCGCGCCCGGCACAACCGACAGGTAATGGGCCGTTCACCATCGCATGAAGAAATCCTGTAGGATGCGTCAAGCCCCGGTCAACGGACCCGGCATCCACCCAGGAGGTTCTCATGGTGCTCCGCAGCGGCTGGCATGGGCGACTGGTGCGACGGACGGGCGCGGTGGTGCTGGGCGTGGGCCTCACGCTGGGCACCATGACCGGCTGTGAGGACAAACTCACGCCGGAGAACTACGCGCAGCTCAAGACCGGCATGACCATCAGCGAGGCCGAGAAGATCCTGGGCCAGGGTGAGCGCGAAGAAATCAGCGGCGTGAGCATCTCCGGCGCCGGCATCGGCGGCGGGTCTTCCGTGTCCGTGACCTACACGTGGAAGGCCGAAGACGGCCGCAAGATCGTGGCGACCGTGAAGGACGGCAACATCACCGCGCTGAGCAAGTTCGGCTTCTAGCCCGCCGCGGAACTGAGCGCGTCCCGCCGGTCGTCGCTGCTGCCTATGCGCCCCATCGCCCAAGGACAGGGGCCCGAGCGCGGTGCGGTTCCGCTTGCCCGTGTCTAGAGTCGCCCCCATGCACGGCGACGATCATGTTCATCCATCACATTGGCTGCACGGCCCGCGCCTGTGGGCGCTCAGCGCCGCGGTGGGTGCAGCGTTGGGGGTGATCTGGGCGTTCCTCATGCCCGGAGTGGTGGACCTGTCGGGCAAGGCCGTCATCCCGCTGGTGCTCGTGGTCCCGTTCATTGCGCTGCTCGCCAGTATCGCGGTGTGCCCCCTCGTGAGTGCCCGCTGGTGGCACCGCCACTACCCCGATGTTGCCCTCTTCCTTGGCGGGCTTGTCGGCGCGTACTACGTGGTGGCGTTCCGCACCGCCCGCGGCCCGGAGACCACCCTTCACACCGCCATTGAATACACCGCGTTCATCGCCCTGATCGGCGGGTTGTATGTCGCCAGCGGCGGCGTGCTGGTGAAACTTGAGAAGCCGGTCGGCCCCGCCGCCAACACTCTCTTTCTGCTGCTTGGCGCGGTGCTCGCCAACTTTGTCGGTACCACCGGCGCGTCCATGCTCCTCATCCGCCCCTTCATGCGCGCAAACGAGGGGCGGCTCAAGCCCCTGCACGTGGTCTTCTTCATCTTCATCGTCAGCAACTGCGGCGGCCTGCTGACGCCCATCGGCGACCCGCCGCTCTACCTGGGCTTCGTGAAGGGCGTGCCGTTCTTCTGGACCGCCCGTTGGCTGGGCCCCTCCTGGCTCCTCACCGTGGGCGTACTGCTCGTCATGTTCTTTGTGTACGACACGCTCGCTGCGAGGCGTCTGGCCCGCGAGTCCGGCGAGCCCACGCCGATCTCGGGCATCCTCCCGCGCGCCAAGATCATCGCCCGCCCGCTCACCATCCTTCTGCTGGTCGCCATCGTCGGCTCGGTCTTCATCGACCCGCTCCTTAGCCGCGTCATCGACCTGCACCACGTCCCCGTCGGCGCAATCGTCCAGATCATCCTTGCCATCGCGGCGTTCTTCACCGCCCGCAAGGACATCCGTGAGGCCAACGACTTCTCGTTCGAGCCCGTGAAGGAAGTGGGGCTCCTCTTCGCGGGCATATTCCTCACGATGATGCCCGCCCTGGGCTACCTCGCCACCAACGGCGGCAAGCTGGGCGTGGACTCGCCCACGGCCTTCTACTTCGCCACCGGCACGCTCTCCGCCGTGCTGGACAACGCGCCGACCTACCTCAACTTCCTGCAGGTCGCGCTCGCGCCGGCAGAGGTGGGCCGCGACGCGATCCACGCGCTCATCGCGACTCCGGAGGGCCGGCTCACGCTCGAGGCGGTCTCCACAGGCGCGGTTTTCTTCGGAGCGATGACCTACATCGGCAACGGGCCCAACTTCATGGTCCGTGCGATCGCGGAACGTGCCGAGGTCAAAATGCCCTCCTTTTTCGCGTACGCCGGCATGGCCTGCCTCATTTTGCTGCCCGTGCTCGTGCTCCATTGGCTGGTCATCATCCGATAGTTCCTTCGTCACGGACTTCGCCCGGCTGTTCACGGGTTTCCCCGGGCAATGCTCCGCTGCTGGCAGCCATAACCGTTTCCTACGGCTGACTTTCCGGCACGCCGGCGCAATAATGGCATCAGCCAAGCGCTCCTCGGCGTTGGGCCATGGAACCTCCTCCCGCGCACGGCTCAGGACACCACACATGCTCCAGCAGGCATCCGCGTTCGCCATTGCCTCTGCCGTCCTTGTCGCACTCGGCGCGACGCCCGCCCACGCCCAGCAGCAGAAACTCCGCTCCGAACTCGTCGTGAACGGCCTGCAGCAGCCCGTGTGGGTCGGTGGCGCCCCCGGCGATCCCACCCGCTTGTTTGTCATCGAGAAGGTCATCGGCAGCACAACCACCGCCCGCATCCGGGTCATCAACGGTGTTGATACGCCGACGCCCACGCTCAACCCCGTCCCGTTCCTCGAGGTCTCCAACATCGCCAACATCGGCATCGAGCAGGGCCTGCTCGCGATGGCCTTCCACCCCAACTACGCGCAGAACGGCTCCTTCTGGTTCACATTTTCCAGAGACCCCGACTGGTACTGGGTGCTCCACCGCGGCCACCGCAGCGCTGCAAGCGCGGATCAAGCCGACCCGACCACCGAACTCGTCTGGGAAATCGCCCACCCGCGCGACAACCACTATTCAGGCTGGCTTGAGTTCGGCAACGATGGCTACCTCTACACCGCGTGCGGCGACGGCGGCGGCAGCAACGACGACCAGCCCCCCAGCGGCGACACGACCGGCAACGCCCAGGACACAACCAACAACAAGCTCGGCAAGATCTTCCGCCTCGACGTGGATGGCTGGGACAACATCCCCGGCAACGCCGACGACGATGGCGTGCCCGCCGACCCCACCCGCAACTACCGGAACCCCCTCGACAATCCGTTCTTCGGCATCCCCGGCGACGATGAAATCTGGGCGTACGGCATCCGCAACGCGTGGCGTGCGTCGTTCGATCGGCTCACCGGCGAGCTCTACGTGTCGGACGTCGGACAGGACCTCCAGGAAGAAGTCACGATCCTCCCGCCCGTCGGTGGCCTCAACCTGGGCTGGCGCTGCTACGAGGGCACGCGTGAGACCGGCCTGCCCGGCTGCAGCCCGCTCCCCACGCCCGTCGTCATGCCCACCATCGTTTACGGGCATTACGACAACCCCATCCCGCCGCTCATGAACGAGGGGTGCGCGATCACCGGCGGCATTGTCTACCGCGGCTCGCTCATGCCGTGCTACCAGGGCACGTACATGTTCGCCGACTGGTGCTCGGGTGACATCTTCACGTTCCGCAAAGGGCCCAACGGTGAAGTCACCGAGCTCACCGCCCGCCGCGACGAGCTCGATCCGCCCGGGCCGCCCGCCCTCAACCGCCCGACCTCCTTCGGCACCGACATGTTCGGCGAGATGTACGTCGTCGATCAGCAGGGCGGCGAGGTCTTCCGCATCCTGCCCGACGGCTTCCAGCAGCCCTTTGATGACTGCAACGCCAACCTCGTGCCGGACTCGTGCGACATCGCCGGGGGCACCAGCATCGACAGCAACGGGGACGGCATCCCCGATGAGTGCGCGACCATCCTGTGCGATTCGATCGACTTCAACGGCGACGAGCTCTACCCCGACACCGCCGACATCGCGGACTTCATTACCGTCTTTGCAGGCGGCGACTGCCCGACCACCGTCTGCGGCGACCTGGACTTCAACAACGACGAGCTCTTCCCCGACACCACGGACATCGCTGCCCTCATCAGCGTCTTCGCGGGCGGTGAGTGCATCCGGTGATCCCGGTCTGCCGGTTTTCTGAGCAAGGATCATGAACCGTGACGATGGGGCGCTCGGCCGGTCCGCCCGTACCGCCGCGCGAGTGGACGCCGGACGTGCCCATGCGCCGGGCATTTCTCCGGAATCCCGCAACACCCATCCATCCGGCGGTCGAATCAACACATCCACCCGCACACTTTTCTCCGCGGGTTCCTTGACACACCCGGTATCCTGCCACTCCCTTCTGGAGTCTCCATGCGTTCACTGCTCCTCTCCGCGTCCTTGCTCACCCTTGCCGCCTGTGCGACGCCCTCCCAGCGAGTGTCCGAGAACTCACCCGGAGCGCCGGTCGCGGTGCCCCTCGCCGCGAAGCCGCAGGGCCCGGGTCCGCAGGCCACCCCTCCCCGCGCGGCCGACCGCCCGGAGCCGATCGTGCTGAATGTCACGGGTGAGGTAGCGACACGCACCCAGGCCGCGGAGGTGATCGATACGCGGCTGATCCAGGTGGATCCGCGCCAGTACGACCTTCCTGTGGACCGCGTCCGGCGCGTGCGCGAGATCGTCCCGCCACACCCGACGCCCCCGCCCACGCCCCAAGGCCAGAACTTCGGCCCCGAGCCCCACGTGGGCACCGTGTTTGACGAGACCATCACGCACCCGCGCGAGCTGTGGGTTGGCCTCACGCAGACGGGTTGGAACCCGCCTGATCCCAGCATCGCGGTGGGCCCCAACCACGTCGTGATGACGGTCAACCAGCGCGTTGCGTTCTACACCAAGGCCGGAGCGCAGCAGTTCATCGTGGACCTGGGCTCCCCAGGCAACCCCGGCTTCTTTGAGCCGCTGGGCGCGGGCAACTTCTGCTTTGATCCCAAGTGCGCGTACGACCAGTACTCCGGGCGCTTCATCATCCTCGCGCTCGAGACCTACGGAAGCACCGAGGCGTGGATCACTATCGCCGTGTCGGACGACAGCGACCCCAACGGCGTCTGGTATAAGTACCGCACCGATGCCGTGATCACCAGCGGCACGACGACCTACTGGTGGGACTACCCCGGCCTGGGCTTTGACCAGGACGCCATCTACGTCACCGGCAATCTCTACGGCCTCAACACCAGCGGCTGGGGCGCTGCCGCGTTCCGCGTCTTCCAGAAGACGCCGATGCTGACGGGCGCTCCCGCGGTCTACAGCACGCTGAGAGACACCAACGCCGCGTCCGTCCAGTGCACCCAGCACTTCGGGGCACCCCCGTCATCGGGCGCGGCCTTCTTCGTCTCGTTCGCCAGCAATACGAGTCTTCGCATCCACGCCATCCGCACCCCGCTCACGACCCCGACGCTCACCAGCACGACCGTCGGCATCCCGTCCTACGCGGGCACGATGAGCTCGCCCACGCCCGCCGGCGAGACGGCACTGTCCATGATCGACAACCGCATGATGAACGCCTGCTGGCGCGCGGGCAAGCTCTACGCCACGCACACCATCACCGCCAACGGCAAGAACGTGGCCCGCTGGTACGAGATGAGCACGGCCGCGTGGCCCACCAGCGGCGGCATGACCCTCCTCCAGTCCGGCAACGTCGATCCCGGCGCCGACATCCACTCGTTCTTCCCCGCCATTTACGCCAACGCCGACGGCAAGGTCGGTATGGTGCTCGGCGTCTCCAGCCCGCGGGACAACGTCGCCGTGGCCGTCACCGGCCGCCGGCCCACCGACCCTGTCGGCACCATGGCGATGCCGCTGGTCATCAAGCCCGGTGAAGTCAGCACCGGCGGCCGCTGGGGCGACTACTACGACATCGCGGTGGACCCCACCGACGACCGCACCTTCTGGGTTGTCGGCGAGTACCGCCGCACCAACGGCTGGGCCAACTGGGCGGCGTCTTTCAGCGTGGACTCCCTCGCCACCGTCCAGGCCTACCCCGACAGCGCGGGCGATGCCCTCGCCGGCCAGGTCCGCACGATCGACGTGCTCGCCAACGACACCCACCGCGACAGCCTCTCGTTCGTCATCGACTCGTTCCAAACCACCAGCCAGCGCGGCGGCACGATCACGCGCAGCGTCGGCACCGGGCCCGGCGGGCGGGACCAGCTCGTGTACACCGCGCCCCTGAACCAGAACGGCGCCGACTCGTTCACCTACACCATTCGGGATGCACTAGGCCAGACCTCCACCGCCGCGGTCTACGTGGGCGTCCACGACCCCGCGACCTTCCGCGTCGCCGACCTGCCGCCCGTGACCCGCCCCGCGCTCGACGCGGCGTACTACGACCTCGTCGCCCCGACCGTCCTCCCGGACTTCTCGACGCTGACGCCGTTCCTCAACGCCTCGGTCCCGAACCTCAACTACCCCAGCACCAACGGAGTCTTCGCGACCAGCACCCGCAGCGACAACATCGGCGCGGTCTTTACCGGCTACCTGCGCGTGCCCAGCGATGACTGGTACACGCTGTCCCTGGAGTCCGACGACGGCTCGCGCCTCCGCGTGGGCGACACGCTCGTCGTGGACAACGACGGCCCCCACGGCATGGTCAAGATCAGCGGCGCCATCGGTCTCCGCGCCGGCCTGCACCGCATCACTGTCGAGTTCTTCGAGGGCGGCGGCGGCTGCGGGCTCATCATGCGCGGCAAGGGCACGACTGGAAACGAAACGGTGGTCGCCGTCAGCGACCTTGTCCGCGACCAGCCCTGCGACGACATCGACTTCAACGGCGACGGGCTCTTCCCGGACACCGCGGATATCGACGACTACCTCTCGGTCTTCAGCGGTGGCCCCTGCCCCACGGGCCCTGGCGCGTGCAACGACATCGACTTCAACAACGACGGGCTGTTCCCCGACACTGCCGACATCGACGCCTTCCTGAACGTGTTCTCGGGTGGCCCCTGTTGGTAAAGGGCCCCTGAACCGCCAGACCAGGCCCGCGTGGACACCCACGCGGTTTTTTCATGCCTCTTCGGGGAACGATGTCCAATGCGGCCCAAGCCCACCCTAATCGAGAGCGGGGAGTTACAGCCCCAGTTTCGGAGGTGTCCATGCCTGCCCGCTCTTTGCTCCTCCCCACACTCGCCATCGCCGCGTTCGCCGTTTCGGCCCCCGGCCAGATCACCATCCCCTGGTCCACCATTGATTGTGGCGGCGGGACCATGTCCGGCGGGTCGTACGTGGTCTCTGTGACCATCGGCCAGTCCGATGCGGGCACGATGGCCGGCGGTGCGTTTGTGGTCACTGGGGGCTTCTGGGCAGGTGCTACGCCCCTTGGCGGCTGCGACGCCATCGACTTCAACGGCGACGGGCTCTTCCCGGATACCGCGGACATCGACGACTTCCTGAGTGTCTTCTCCGGCGGGCCGTGCTCCACGGGCACCTGTGGCGACATCGACTTCAACAACGACGGTCTGTTTCCGGACACCGCCGACATTGACGCCCTTTTGAGCGTCTTTTCGGGTGGCGTGTGCTGACGCACCTGTGGTCCTTCGCACGCCCAATAACCGGACGTGGCGGAAGAAGTGATTTTTGGATTTTTGCTTCCCGAACCGCCTGCGATTCTCGCTTAGGTTGATAGCACGACCACGTTCAACCGATCCCAAGGCTGCTCATGAACACCAAAACCGCATTCGCTTTGCTCGCTTCCCTCGCCTGTGCCGGGGCCGCGTCCGCGCAGCTTTCAGTGCCGTGGTACACCATCGACTGTGGCGGCGGCACCTCCACGGGTGGTACTTTCAGTCTCTCTGGAACCATCGGCCAGCCCGATGCGGGTGCCATGTCCGGCGGCACCTTCCAGCTCAACGGCGGCTACTGGGTCGGCGGCGGTACGCCCACCGGCTGCGACAGCATCGACTTCAATGGCGACGGGCTCTTCCCGGATACGGACGATATTTCCCACTTCATCCTCGTCTTTGGCGGTGCCCCCTGCCCCACCGGCACTTGCGCCGACATCGACTTCAACAACGACGGCCTGTTCCCGGATACCGACGACATCGTCGCCCTCATCCGCGTCTTTTCCGGTGGGCCGTGCGTCGAGTAACTCAGCACCAGCATTTCCACACGTTCGCCAGCGACCGCCCGCCATGGGCGGTCGTTGGTTTTTCGGCATCTCATACCGAGGCGTCCCGAAAGCACCCCCTTCCCACCTGTGGTAGCATCTCCCCCGGATGAGACTCCCCGCTGACACCGTTGCCCGCCTGAGGACCTTCTACGAAGGCCGGTCGGTCTGCGTCACGGGCGGGGCGGGGTTCATCGGCGGCCACATGATCGACGTGCTGATGGCGGTGGGGGCCACCGTCAGCGTGATCGACGACCTCTCCAACTCCACACTCGAGCACCTCGCCGGCCTCATCGAGCTCGAGCCCGACCGCCTGCACTTCTTCCACGCGTCGATCCTCGACGCATCGGCCCTTCAGCAGGCATTCGCAAGCTGCCAGACCGTGTTCCACCTCGCGGCGGTGGGCAGCGTGAGCAAGTCCGTTGCCGACCCCGTGCGTTCGTGGACCGTGAACGCGACCGGCACGCTGCGCGTGCTCGAAGCGGCCCGCGCAGCGCGGGTGGAGCGCGTCATCGCCGCGTCGTCGTCGTCCATCTACGGCGACCAGCCCGTGCTGCCCAACGTGGAATCGATGCTGCCGCGCCCGATGTCCCCGTACGCCGTGACCAAGCTGACGGGCGAGCACCTGCTGAGCGTCTGGGCCCAGAACTACGGCCTGTCCACCGCGTCGCTCCGCTACTTCAACGTCTTCGGGCCCCGCCAATCCGCGGACTCCCAGTACGGCGCCGCCATCGCCATCTTCGCCAAGCGGCTGCTGAATAGCCAGCCCGCTCGCATCTTCGGCGACGGCAAGCAGAGCCGCGACATGACGTTTGTCAGCAACGCCGTCGTCGCCACGCTCCTCGCCGGCGCGTGCCCCACGCGGCTCACCGGCCAGGCGTTCAACATCGGCACCGGGCGTGCGGTGACGGTGCTCGACATCGCCGCGGCGGTCGCCCGTGAAGCCGGCGCACCCCAGCAGGACCCAGTCTTTGAGCCCGCCCGCCCCGGCGAGGTCCGCCACTCCCTGGCCGACATCACGGAGGCCCGCAAGGTGCTGGGCTACGAGCCGATCGCCACGTTTGAGGAAGGCATCAAGGAAACCGTGGCGTGGTTCCGCCACGCCTACGCCGGCACCTGAATTCCTCATGCTCACGCTCCGCGCCCTCTACGAACTCGCCCGCCTCGCGGCCATCAGCGGCTTCCGCATGAGCGGGTCCTACTGGCACTGGCGCACGACGACCGCGCTGGGCCCCAAGGGGCTCGGTGCGGTGCCACCGGCGGAGCGCCGCCGGGCCGTGCTGCACTACGCCCGATGGATCGCCCGCATGCGGCGCTAAGAGTGACGGGCCTGTTTCGTGAGGATTCGTGAGGCGCGGTACACTGTGCCGGTTCACCTGCCCACCCACCCTTCCGGAGTCTCTCGATGGCGGAAAAGCGAAGCGGATCGGCGTTCCTCACCATGTTTGTGCCGGGCCTGGTCATCGGCCTGGTGGTGGGCGGGCTCGCGGGCGCATTCCTCGCGCCGGTGATGGAATCCGGCAACCTCGGCGCAATCACGCAGGACACCGGCGCGCCTGTCAACCGGCCCACCGTCCGCGATGAATCCCGCGGCGAGAATCCCGTGTCGCCGGAGGCAAACCCCGCCGACCCCACGACACCGGAGCCCGAAGTGAAGCCGGAGGAAGAGCCGGACGACACGCCCAAGAACGATCCGCCGCAGGACCCCGCCAAGCAGCCTGGCTGATGGACTGGAACGCCGTTCCGGAGAGTGAGACCCGTGCCCCCCGCCCCCCCCGCCCACGCTCCCCAAGACGTCCTCGCGAGGGTTGTGCGTCAGCACGCCCAGACGTCGCGCTTGCTGGGCGTGGACTTCGTGCCCGCGTTCCGCGTGCCCGGTGGAATCGGTGAGTCGCTCGCGCCGGCTCCGGAACGCACGGCCCCCGCAGTTGCAGTGCCCGAATCCGCCGCTCCCACGCTGCCCGCGTCCTACGTGGAGGCCAAGCCGCCGACACCCGCGAAAGAAACCGTGAAAGAAGCCGCGAAGTCGCCCGCAAAGCCCGCGCAGGCCGCCGACCCTTCCGAACTGCTCGCGGCGTCGTCCTCGATCGCCGCGGCTCCCGTATCGCTGCCCAACTTTGTCCGCGCTCCGCGTGCAAAGGGCGAGGACGACCGTGAGTACAAGGCGCGTTTGCTCGCCGACCTGCGAGCCCGCTACGAGAAGGACGCGCCGCACAAGCAGTTCGTGACCGCTCACACCAACATCGTCTTCGGTGACGGCGACCCTGCGTCACGCCTCGTGTTCGTCGGCGAAGCGCCGGGCGCCGAAGAGGACAAGCAGGGCATCCCGTTTGTGGGCCGCTCGGGGGAACTCCTGAACAAGATGATCACCGCGATGGGCCTGTCGCGCAAGACGGTCTACATCTGCAACGTGCTCAAGACGCGCCCGCCCGACAACGCGACGCCCACCGCGCGCGAGGCCGCCCTCTGCGAGCCGTACCTGCAGGAGCAACTCTCGATCATCAGCCCCGATGTCATCGTCACGCTGGGCCTGCCCGCCGTGCGCACGCTCCTCAAGACCGACGACACCATGACGCGCCTCCGTGGCCGCTGGGCCGGCCTCACGCTCATCGGCGGCAAGGCCGTGCACGTAATGCCCACGTACCACCCCGCGTACCTGCTCCGGGCCTACACGCCGGAGAACCGGCAGAAGGTGTGGTCGGACCTGCAGATGGTGATGCAGAAGCTGGGGTAAACCGCGGGCTCCATTCGTGATCCACGGGCGAACCGACCCCGATTCTGGTGCAGCGGACGTGCTGCGCAAATGCCTGTTTTTCAAGCCTTTGTCGCTGCTGTCTCGGCCCGGAGATTTTTTCTTTGTCGCCCCGCAACCGCTCCGACCGGACGTGCGGAAAGCAGTACGTCCGGGGCGGTGAACACCGCGTCGGACGGAAAATCAAGACCCCCACGAGACCCGGTGCCTGCCTTTGTTCTGTAGGTGCCGGGTTCTTTTTATTTTCCCGGATCGGTCACGTCTTTGAGATTGAGCGCGGTGGACTCTGGTAGCTTTGCAATCTTCGTCACCACCGTCCGCGGCTCACTCTTCCACCGCACCTCGAACGTCGCTTCCACCTTGTCGCCGATCGCGAGCGCACTGAGGTCCACGTCCGGGCGGATCGCCGGGAAGTCCATGATCATCTCTTTCATGCCCTCGACAGACCCATCGCGCCCGACGAAGTGGGGGATCTCTTCGTGGTGCAACTCCAGGTACGCGCGGCCCGATGCGGGCAGGCCCATGACCACCGCGCGCACGGTGTAGCTCTGCTCCGGCGAGGTGGCGGGCGTTACCACTTCCATCTTGCCGTAGAAGGGCTTTGCGGGCGGTGTCGCGACGGGCCTGTCGCACGCCGCGAGCGTGGCGACGAGAGCGAGGGCCGTGAGCAGTGGGGCGGTCCGGGGGCACATGGGTGATTGTTGGGGCGCACCGAGCGGGCCATCGGGCCATGAAAAAACCGCGGCGTGTGCCGCGGCCGTGTGTGATTGCTCGTGTGTGTGCCGGCTCGGCTTACTTGGCCTTGACGGAGACGAACAGCGCGACGCGCTTGAGGTCGCCTTCCATCGAGAGGGCGTAGTTCATCGTCCAGGACTTGCCGGGAGCGACGTACACCACGCGGGCCGGCTTCTCGCGGCTGACCCAGTCGCGGTTACCACGGTTGTAGACGACCATGCGCTGGCGACGCATGCGCTGGGCGCGGCGGAGGGCCTTGGTGTTGGCCGGGTCGAGACGCATGAGGCGCTCGATGGTCGCGTTCGCGCTCTTGCTGATGGGGGCCTTGCTGACGGTGCAGACGATCGTCTGACCGGGCTTGTACGTGGTCGCCATGGGGTGCTCCAGAACTCCCCGCGGATTCGCCGGAGGGGGTTGAGATATTAGCGGGGGCGGCGGGGAAGTCGAGGAAACGTCGTTTGAGGTCCTTGGAAGGGGTGCCGAAGAATCTGGTGCACGCGTCGGTGGCGGGATACGTTGGCCGGTCCGGCCGGCAGTAGGGGCGCGGCCGATGCCTGGGTGGGCCAGGAAGGCCCCTTGCCGACCGATCCTCGGCGGTGGCGGCCCTGTTCAGGGGGCGTGAAGGGGTGTGGGCAAACGGTGGATTCGATTGCGTAAATGGCCTTTTTCGTATGACTTGCGCGGTAGGTCCTCAAAAGTTCAAGGGAGAGGCGCTTGACCGGCGGTGGGGGGCGGCCTTATGCTTCCCTCCCCACCGAGGCGAAAACGCCCCGATGGGCCGGCGGACGGGAAACCGCTCGCAGGGCCCAAAGGTGTCGTGCCGACACGTCGGTTCGCAGGTGGGCTGATCCTTGACAAGTGAACAGTTGGGTGCCGCACGAGAATGTGCCTCTCGCAGTATGGGCAGCACGCCCAAGGTCGTCGACCCGGCCGCTGCGAAGAGGGATCCCAAATCCGATTGTCTGTCCCGTACAAGGCGGACGTTTCGGAGGTCGATTCCAGGGTTCACAGCCTGGAATGTGGACAAACTCGTGCAACGCGT
>DATAKA010000077.1:0-70587 GCA_036261855.1 Phycisphaerales bacterium
GGAAAGGATGTCTGCCCAGCGCGGGAAGACGCGCGTGGTGCTGGCATTCGGGTAGAACGAGCGGAAGAGGGGGGACAGGCCGTTGTCGATCGCGCTTCCGCCCACAAGCGACTGCGCGGGGCCCACGTCGAGTTCGTCCCAGCAGTACAGGGGCTGCGGGGAGTCGTCCGTGACTTGCACGCTGAGCGCAAAGGGGGTCAGGGGCGGGATGGTAAGCTGCGTCGGTGTGATCGATGCGATGGCGGGGAGCACGTTGGTCGTCGCGACGTTCGTCGAGCACTGCGAGGCGGTGTTGTTGAGGAAGTTGCGCATCTGGATGAGGCTGCCGGAATGGAAGTAGACATCCGGGTACTGCACGAGGTTGTCGGTGGTGCCCGTGCCGTAGGGCCCGCCGACGGGGCAGGCGCCGGGGTAGCTCAGGAGCGTGCTGCCGCCGCCGGGCTCCCACGCGGAGGAGCCGGTGATGTTGCCGTTGCAGCGGCCGAGGACGCCGTTGAAGGTGTGGGTTGCGCCGAACTGGTGGCCCAGTTCGTGCATGATGACGGTGGCCGCGAGCGGGTCGAGTTCACCGCCGCGTGGGATGCCGGAAATGCCGCGTGCCTTGCTGCCGCCGCAGGGGGAGTTGAGCGACGCGACGCCGCCGCGGACGCGTGTGACGAGGTGGCCCACGTCGTAGTTCGCGCTGCCGATGATGCCGTCGACAATCCCCTGGTTGACACCGTGGTACGGGCCGGAGCAGTCCGCCGCGGGGTCGATGGTGCAGTTGGGGTCGGCGTTGGGGTAGGGGTCCGTCGCGGGGTCAAAGAAGGCGAGCAGGTCGTTGTTCGCGACGAGCGTGAAACGCACGCCCACATCCACCTCGAAGACCAGCGATGCGCGGTTGTTCATGGTCACGATCGCGGCGAGCGCATCGGCCTGGTTGGGCGCGTGGCCCTGCAGCGCGCTGTGGAAGGTGCCGAACTCGCCGGTGCAGGCCATGGCCATGCGGTACTGGCGGAGTGGGTTGCCCGGGCCTTCCTGCTGAGCGTCGGTGTGTACTTCCAGCCCTTGCTCATGGTCGATGGCCGGTGCGACGTCGCCCGTCACGCTGCAGGCCCAGTCTACCGCGCGACCCTCTCGGTACGTTGCAAGGTCGTAGACGCTCACGTAGTCGCGCTGCTGCGCGGAGTAGGGGTCGATGAAGACGGTGCCGGAGGACGTGCGGATCATCGCACGGAGGCCGTGGCTCGTGACGTCGATGCAGCCCACCGCGGCCGGGTCGGTGATGCCGCGGAGGCGGTACGTGCGGAACGCCGGGAACTTGGCCGCGAGACCCGGCTCCATCGTGGGCGCTTCCACGATGGAGAAGTCGTGGAGGGCGCCGGTGGGCGTGGGGATGGAGCAGACGAGGCCCGGCTCGCCGGGCGCTTCCAGCGGCGCGATGTCGAGAATGGCGCTCAGCGCGGGCCAGTCGATCTGCACGGTGGCGCCGGAGCGGACAAACTCGGGGAGCGCTGCGATGTCCGGCGGGACTTGGGCGATCGGGGTCCACTGACCCAGGGCAGGAACTGTGGAGGCCATGGCCAACAGGACGCTGGGGACGTACCACTTCATGCACTGCTCCTCATCCGCGGGTCGTGTTCAGGATGTGTGTTATACCACGGTTTGCCGCCCGAGCCAAGCGCAATCCGTCACCCACCGCGGCCCGCCGACCGGTGTTCTCGGAGCCAGCGGCCCTCGTGCCGTACGCTCACGCGACCGAGGGGTTGCCTGGAATGACGCAGACGCCGCCGAAGATCGCTCAGGAGCCGCCCACGACCGTGTACCCGCTGGAGGGCTACGCGGTGTCATGTGATCCGGCGATGGTGGACCGGGCGCGCGTGCACGAGATGATCCGGGGAACCTACTGGGCCGAGGGCATTCCTCGTGATGTGATGGACCGGGCGATCGACCACTCGCTCGTGTTCAGTGTGGTCGATGTGCGGGCGGGGCGGCAGGTGGGCGTGGCCAGGGTGGTGAGCGACTACGCGACCTTTGCGTACCTGGCGGATGTGTTCATCGAGCCTGCGCACCGGGGCAAGGGGCTTTCCAAGCACCTCATGGCGTTCATCCTCGCGCACCCGCGGCTGCTGGGCTTGCGGCGGTTCTGCCTTATGACGCGCGATGCGCACGCGCTGTACGAGCAGTTTGGCTTCGCAAACCGTGGTGATGGCGGGCGGGCCTACATGGAAGTTGCGCGGCCGGGGATGTACCTGCCCTCGGGGGCCACCCGCGCGGCGGGGGAGCCGGCGTAACAACGCGCACAGATGGACACCGTTCGCACCATGGAGCAGATATGCCGATAGATACGACGAATGTGACCGACTGCCGCGTCCTCCGCTTTGAATCCATGGCGGATGTGCTCGCAGATGCTGAACGCATCGCCGCGAGTGACCGGGCGGGCACGCTGCGGCGGACGGGCAACTGGACGGCGGCGCAGGCGATGAACCACGTGTCGGCGTTCATGGAGTACCCGTACGACGGGTACCCGAAGGAACTCAGCACCCCGCCGTGGTTCGTGCGGGTGATATTGAAGTTGATGAAGAACAAGTACATGAAGGGTCCGCTGCCCAAGGGGGTAAAGATCCCCAAGATTCCCGGCGGGACGGTGGGGGCGACCGATGGGCCGATTGATGCGGCGATGGTGCGCTTCAAGAAGGCGGCCGCGCGGCTGAAGGCATCGGCTCCGACCGTGGCGAACCCGATCTTCGGGCCCATGTCGCACGAGGAGTGGGTGCAGTTGCACTGCCGGCACGCGGAACTGCACTTTGGGTACTTGCACCCGTGATTGGTGCGTGGGAGGTTGTGTGCATGGATCTGGAAAGAGCCAACGGCGTTCGGTTGCGGCCCACGCAGATCATCGTCTCTGCGCTCTGCATGGGGGTGGTGGTGTTCGGTGTCGTGGTGGCTTCTCTGTTGTGGCCTTGGCAGCAGGTGGGGTGGTTTGTGACGTCCCAGGATGTTTTTGAATGGACCGCTAAAGGGTTGCTGTTCGTGGGGATCGTGGTGGGGACGGTTGTCTGGGGAATCACCCGCAAGAAGGCGCGGGCACTGGCTGCCGGGCTGACCGAGGACCAGGCGAGGGACACGCTGCTCCCGCTGTTCCAGGCCGGGACCATCATGCGAGCTGCGATGGTGGAGGGGCCGGGGCTCTTCTGCATCGTGGTCGCGTTGCTGTGTCATAATGTCTGGATGCTCGCGTGGGCCGGCGTGTCGGTCGCGGGTCTCATTGCGATCTTCCCGACGTGGGCAACCTACGAGCGGTTCTTGCAGGACGCGGTCCGGCGGGAGTAACGTGCGGGGCCGGTGCGCGAACGATGCGCCGCACGTGGATGCCCAGTACCCCCAGTTCAGTAAGTGATTCCCATGACCACGACCCCGACAGACGTGCTGACGCTTGCGACCGAGGCCGACCGCCCGGCGCTTTACCGCTCCATTTCGCTCGCGTTCGGCGGCACGATTCCGGGCGTGGAGGAGTGGGTGAGTTCCGCGGGGCTGCACAACCAGCGCATCCTGCGGTGGCCCGATGGCGGCATGGCCGCGAGCCTGCTTCGTATCGAGATGGGGCAGTATTGGGGCGGGCGCAGCGTGCCGATGCTGGGCATCGCGGGGGTGACGGTGCCGCCGGAGAGCCGCGGCGGGGGCGGGGCCAAGCGGATGATGCGGGCGCTCGTGCGCGAGGCGCACGCGGAGGGGTGGGCGACGTCGGCGCTGTTCGCGTCCACGCACACGCTGTACCGCAGTGTGGGGTATGAGCACGCGGGGTCGCGGTTTGAGTTCAGCGTGCCGCTTTCTCGCATCGGTGTGCGCGAGCGGGAGGGGCAGGTGGTGGCGCTGACGGAGGCGGACGTGCCGCGGGTGAAGGCGTTGTATCAGCGCGTGGCACCGCGTCATGACGGGCATCTGGACCGGGGCGAGTACATCTGGGGGCGCGTGCGGCGGCGGTGGGGGGTGGAGTACGCCGGCTTTGGCGTGGTGGCGCCGGGCGAAGACGCCGCGGGCGGGGCTCTCGCGGGGTACGTGTACATCTATCAGCAGCGGCGGCCGTCGGGGCGGTTTGACCTTGAGGTGAACGATTTGCAGTTTGAGACGGCCTCGGCGGGGCGGCGGCTGCTGGGGTTCCTCGCGGACTTTGAGATGATGGGGTATGACTGCACGCTCTTTGGCGGGCCCACGCACCCGGCGCTCACGCTGTTGCAGCAGCACCGGTATGAAGGGAAGCTCAAGGACTACTGGCTCATCCGCGTCACGCACCTGGAGAACGCCATTGCCAAGCGGGGCTACTCGAAGAATGTTGACGCTGAGGTGCACCTGCACGTCAGCGACGATGTGGTGGAGCAGCACAACGGGGCGTGGGTTCTGCGGGTGAAGGGCGGGAGCGGGACGATTGCGCGCGGCGGGCGCGGGGACGTGCGGATCAGCGCGCGTGGCCTCGCGGCGGTGTACGCCGGGTTCGCGACCTTTGCGCAGGCGCGGGCCCAGGGGTGGTGCGAGGGGAGTGAAGAGGCCATCGCGGGCGCGGAGGGGGTCTTCGCAGGCTCGCACCCGTGGATGACGGAGATGTTCTGAAGACGGAGAGGGGTGGAGCGAGCAAGAGCGAACGAGGGTGATGCGTCGCGATCGGACTTACCCTTGTTCGCTAGTTCGCTCGTTCGCTCCACCCCTCTCCTCTACACTGCCCCATGAAACCGATCCTTTTCGCGGTGCTTGCGGGGCTGTGCTGGGGCATCGGCGAGGTTGCGACCAAGCAGGTGCTGCAGAGCAAGCAGATCGGCGTGATGACGATCGTGTGCCTGCGCGTTCTTGGCTGCGTGCCCTTCGCGCTGCTGCTGTACGCGCTGGTTCATGGCCTGCTGCCAGGGAGTGAGCCCGCCGCCTGGTGGCGAGCGCCGGCGCCCATCCTGCTCAAGCTGTTCCTCGGCACCGCGATGATGGCGGGCTTTGCGGGCGTGGCGTTCTACTACCTTGGCCTCAAGTACGGGCAGGTGAGCGTCGTGAAGCCGATCGCGTTCACGGTCGCCCCGGCGATCGGCGCGATGCTGGCGTGGCTGGTGCTGAAGGAGCCGATGCCGGCGCAGAAGGTCGTCGGCATTGTGATCATCCTGTCGGGGGTGGCCGTGCTGTCCACGGCAAAGTCCTCGCACGCGCCGCCGCCCGCGGGTGACGCACTTCCCGTGGCCCCCGGGGTGACACCATGAGCGTCCGGGTTTCCATCGACCGTGTGGCCGTGGAGGACGTACACCTGGTGTCGCCGCTGTTCGCGGCGTACCGCGAGTTCTATGGCAAGGACAATGGCGATGCCGCGCGGTGCGGTGTCTTTGTGCGGGACCGTCTTTCACGCGGCGAGTCCGTCGTGTTTGTGGCCCGTGTGCCGTCGGGCACGACGATTTCCGATCCTGGCAGCCCCGGGCTCGACGTTGCGGGCTTTGTGCAGTTGTACCCGACGTTCACGAGCGTCGGCCTCGCCCGAGTGTGGCACCTGAACGACCTGTTTGTGGCACCAAAGCACCGGCGGCTGGGCGTGGCCAAGGCACTGGTGCAGCATTGCGTTGCGTTCGCCAAGCAGGACGGCGCTGCGCGATTGACGCTGGAGACGCAAACGCACAACGTCGCGGCACGGGCGCTCTACGAGAAGCTGGGCTTCGTGCTGGGCACGGAGTTCGTGAAGTACGCGGTGAAGTTCGGGTGAGTTGTTCGCGATCCAGCGGCTCAACACACCCGTTCAGCACATCGTCATGCCGCCATCGACGCAGATCGTCTGGCCCGTCAGGAACCCCGCCTCGTCGCTGGTGACGTACGCCACCGCCGCGGCGATGTCGTCGCCGGTGCCGAGCCGCTTGATGGCCATGAGGGACGTGACGCCGTCCTTGACCTGCTGGGGCAGGTCCTTGGTCATGTCGGTCTCAATGAAGCCGGGGGCGATGCAGTTGCAGGTGATGCCCTTGCCGCCCAGTTCACGCGCGATGGTCTTCGTGAGGCCGATGAGGCCGGCCTTGGCCGCGGCGTAGTTGGCCTGACCGGCGTTGCCGACGACGCCGCTGGTGCTGCCGATGTTCACGATGCGGCCGAAGCGGTTCTTCATCATCGCGCGGGCGCCGGCGCGGATGGCGACGAACGCGGACTTGAGGTTGGTGTCGAGCACGCTGTCCCAGTCCTCGTCGCTCATGCGGAGGGCCAGCCCGTCTTTCGTGATGCCGGCGTTGTTGACGAGGATGTCGAGCCGCCCGTGCTTCTCTGCGACAGACTCCACGGCCTTGGCAAAGGCCGCGGCGTCCGAAACGTCCACGGCGAGCGCCTCGGCGCTGCCGCCCGTGGTCTCGATGGCGTGCTGCACGTCCTTGAGCGGGCCCTCGGTGCGGCTGACGAGGACGACGTGGCGGCCGTCCTTGGCGAGGCGCAGGGCGATGGCCTTGCCGATGCCGCGGGACGCGCCGGTGACGAAAGCGACGCGCTTGGTGGGAGTGGGGGTGGTCATGGTGTGGAAGCCGTGCCGGAGCGTGGAACCGTGGTGTGCAATCATCCGCCGCCGGTGACTGTCGGAGCGGGCGCGGGTGCGGTGCCGCCGCCATCCTTGCCTTCATAGAGCGCCCGCACCGCGGGTTCGCCCATGTTGAGGATCTGCGATGCGTACTGGAAGACCTTCTCGTTGCTCACCACGCCGCCGCCTTCTTTCGCTTTGGTGAGGCCGATGTCGATGATGGCCTTGATGTCGGCGGAGGAGGGCGAGATACCAGCGTCCAGCGCGGTGCGCACCGCCGAAGGAGCCGCGGGCGCGGGCGTGGCGACGCCGCCGTTCTTGCTGGCGGAGGTCACGCGGCGTTCCATCTCCGACTTGGCCCACGTGATGACCTCGGCGAGGCCCGGGCTCCCTGCGGGGGCGGACGAAGCGGAAGAGCTCGATGCGGAGCCGGCATCGGCCGAACCGCCGCCGGCGGAACCGTTGTCAAAATCGCTGGCGCGACGCTTGGTGCCCTCGGGCGAGTTTGCGCCCTCGAACTCCCAGGCGGAGCCCTTCTTGCGGGCGGTCCAGGCCAGCACATAGGCCTCGCCGGGCTCCTGCACGGCCAAGGACACGCGGGCCGCGGTCATGGTGCCGGTACCGTCCTCCGTAGGCGCAAGGTCCTCGGCTCCGACGACGCGGACGGCCTCGAGCTTGGCGGTGGAGGTTTCCCACTCGCCGGAGCTCACGAGCGCGGCAAGGTCATTGCGCGAAGCGTCGCTGAGCCTGGCGCCGAAGGCGTCGCTGTCGCCTTTCACAAGGGCGTTGCTGAACTCAACGATCGCCGTGGCGAGCGAGGCGTCGGTCGGTGCTGCGCTCTGGGGGAACTGCACGCGCGGGTCGGGGTTGGCGGCCTGGACCACGCTGTCCACGTTCACGGGGTCGGCGGGCTTGGGCTTGGCCGGGGGCGGCGGCGGCGGCGGGGGTGGCGGCGGGGGGGCCTTCTTCTTGCAACCCGTCAGCACGATGGGTGCTGCGAGGCCGGCAAGGGCGAGCACCGGCGCTGCCGCGCCGGCGAACGCCGTCACACACACAACACCGCAACGCAGAGTGGAACGACTGATCTTCATGAGTGTGCCCTGTGCCAAACTTTTGCAACAGATGAACGGGGATGAACGGGGTGACTTACGGCTCGTCGTGCGTCGTGACCTTGACCGCCTTGTCGATGCGGCGCATGAGCCCCATGAGCGTCTTGCCCGGCGCAAGCTCGTGGTACTCGCCCGGCTTGTTCGCCGCCAGCCACTGGCACGACTGCGACCAGCGGACGGGGCTCGTGAGCTGCTCCGCAAGGCGGCGACGGATGGTGTCCGGCGTGAGCGCCTCGCCGTCACCGTACGCGCGGGCGGTGACGTTGGCGATGACCGGGCTGCGGGGCACGCGGATCGTCGTGCGGGCCAGCGCCTCGCCGAGCCGCTGGGCCGCGGGGGCCATCAACGGAGAGTGGAACGCGCCGGCCACCGGGAGCATCGCGGAGCGCACGCCCATCGCCTCTGCGGCCTTTGCCGCGCGTTCGCAGGCGACCTTGTGGCCGGAGAGCACGACCTGACCGGGCGCGTTGAAGTTGGCGCACACGAGCACGTCGGCTTCACGGGATTGATCGCAGATGGTCGCGGCCTGCTCGTCGGTCGCCCCGATCAGAGCGAGCATTGCGCCGCCGCCGCCCGCGCGGGCGGCCGGGCTATCCGCGGCGTCCTGCATGGCACGGCCACGCAGCGTCACCAGCTCCAGCCCGTCTTCAAAGGAGAACGCGCCGGCGATCGCGAGCGCGGTGTACTCGCCCAAGGAGAGGCCCGCGGCGGCGACCAGCGATGGTGCAACGTCGTTGGGGGCAAGGCCCTGCTTGGCGAGCCAGCCGGTCCAGCACGCCATGGATGCCGTGTAGATCGCCGGCTGACTTGCGTCGGTGCGGTTGAGGCGATCGACTGGGCCAGCGAAGCACAGTTCGGTCAGCTTGGTGCCGAGCCGGTCGCCCAGCAACGCATCGGCGCGTGCGAAGACCTCGCGTGCCTCCGGAGAGGCGTCGAACCAGGCCTTGCCCATGCCGACGGCCTGCGCGCCCTGTCCCGGGCACAGCACAATCCACGATTGGGGGGGGAGACTCATGCCGGGCCCATTCTACGGGGAATGGGCGGCGGCCGCTTGCTCGGGGTGCAAGCGGGGCCTCAGCTCGTCTGAGATGAGTAACCCTGGTTGTACGCGACGCGCCCGGCCAGTTCGGCGAGGACTGCGCGGGTCCGGGGGCCGACATCAAAGAACTCGAGGCCCGCCTCGCGCTGGAACAGCCCCTTGCGGCGGCACCAGCGGACGCGGCTGAGGATCGCGAGCGGGCCCTGCATCGTCTCGACCGTCACCACGAACACCTCGCCCTTCTCGGGGAGCTTGTACCGGGTGATGATGCGCATACCTGACGCGGAGATATCCAGCACGTCACCGACGTTGGATTCAACGCCCTGGCAGACCACCCGCCCGTGCCGCCGGTGTTCCGGCTGCTCGGGCCCTTTGTCGGGAGCGTCGGTGTTGGTGTTCCTCGCGAAGCGCATGCGGACGTTCATCGTTCTGTGCGGGCGTGCGGTTGAAGGATGGGACTGGTTCTCGCATGGCGTGCGCGGCATATTCCGTCTGAGCTCTCCCGGGGATAAACAGGGGGTAGGTCAACCCCCGCGGGTGGGTGGCTGCTGGGGTGGCTACCGGACCTGCACCGCGTAACACCTGCGCCCCGCACACGTATCGGCACCACGGAGGTCTTCGCGGCTTGAGTCGGCCCATGATGCCAATCCTGAAGAACGCCGGATGGATGTCGGCCGTGTCGGCCCTTGTGGGTTGGGGGCTGCTGGTTGCTCACGCCCCGGCGGGGCCGTTGGACCGCTCGCGGGTGGATCCCAAGGCGACATGGCTGCTGCATGTAGACATGGAGTGCCTGCGGGAGTCCCCGGTGGGGTGCGGCGTTCTTGCGGAGCGGGGGAGTTTCGCGGGTTCCATGTTCAATGACCTCCGAACGGACCTCAACCTCGACCCCGGTTCGGACATCAACGCCATCACGGTCTATGGGTTGCCCGTTGAGAGCGGCGCCGAAGAGGTGGAGAGCGTCGTGCTGATTTCGACGACCGCCGCGGCGGACACGCTGCCGACCTTCATGAAGGACGCGCACGCGGAGACTTTCGTGGAGTGCCGGGCGAGTTCGCCCGAGGTGTTCTCTTGGCTGGTGGACGAAAACCGGTGGTACTTGTGCGTGAAACAGGCCCCAGCGTCCGCTGAGCGGGTGGTCGTCATGAGCCGCTCGCAGGCCCGCGTGAGCGCAGCGATGAGATTGCTGGACACGGCGCACGCTGCCAACTTTTCTGAAACTGCCCCGGCCGAGACCCGGCCTTGGCCTTTTGACCAGGACCCAGCGAAGGGCTCGATGGTGTTCTTGGTCGCGAACCGGGCCATGTGGGGGGGTCGGGGCGCCTCCTCACCTGCGCTCAAGGGCACGCGGGGCATCGCGGTGGACCTGCGCGAGCAGCATGACGAGTCCGGTGTGCGGTGGACGCAGGTGTGCGCCAAGGTGCGCATGGAGAACGAACAGTCCGCCGAGCAGATGGCCAACATCATGAAAGGTGCCGTCGCCTGGCTCAGCCTGACGGCGGCGGAAACGGACGCTCCGGCGGAGCACTGCTGCAAGGCGCTGGACGAGGCATCCCCTAAACGTGCGGGGGTCGATGTCACGCTCGACCTCAAGGTCAATTCACGGGAGCTCGCGGCTATTTTGGATGGCGTCAGAACCATGCACTCGCCGAGCGCGCCCAGCCCCACAGAAAAGCACGAAAAACACCCAACCGGGACCGAAAACCGCGATACGAAACAGGCTCCACCGGCGAAGAATCCTCTGTCCAGTACGTCCCCACGCCGGTAGACTGTGTTCATTCATGGCACCTCCTCCCACCAGCCCGACCCAAGCCGTTCCCGGCTCGTCCGCGCGCAAGTTCGCGGGCAAGCTGCCGATGGCCCCTCTGAGCGAGCAAAGCCCCGAGGAGCTCGCTGTGCGTGCCCAGGCGGGTGGTGGCCCGGCGCTGACGTGCTTCGGGGAACTGGTCAAACGCTTTGAGGTTCGGCTCTACAACTTCCTGCTCAAGCGCACCCGCAGCCGCAGTGACGCCGAGGAGCTGACCCAGGAAGCGTTCACGAGGGCGTGGGAGCGGATCGCGTCGTACGACCCCGCGTGGAAGTTCTCCACGTGGCTGTACACCATCGCGTCGCGCCTTGCCGTCAGCAAGCACCGTCGCCAGAGCCGCGAGTCCGCGTGGAGCACGTTTGACCGTGCGTGCCCGGAAGGTGCCGATCATCTGCAGGTTCAGGACGACCGGCGCCTGGGATCACGCCTCTGGTCTTTGGCTGAGGAAGAGCTCTCTGCCGACCAGCAGACCGCGTTGTGGCTTCGGTACGCCGAGGACATGTCGATCGGCGAGATCGCGAAGGTAATGGGCAAGAGCCAGGTCGGCATCCGCGTGAGCCTTTTCCGTGCCCGTCAGGCGCTGGCGAAGAGGGCCAATGCGGAAGGCTGGCTGCCCACGGTCGAAGTTCCGCACTCACATGACGAAGTCGGCGCCCACGCCGCGGAGGTGGCGCGCTGATGCTCAACATCGTTTCCATGTGGCGCAGCACGCGTGTTCTGGACGGCCGCAAGGTTGGCTCGGCGGAGCGCTCGCAGTCCGTGGTGCACGCCCTGCTTTCCGCGAAGGGCCAGGTGCCGCTGGAAACGCCGTCCCCGTACCTCCGCGGCAAGATCGCCCAGCGTCTCGAGGAAACACGCCCTTTCACACCCGGTGCGGGTGATGCGTGGTTGGCTGGTGGCGTGCGTGGGGGTGTGCTCGCGGCAGCATTGCTGGCCATGTCGGGCATTGTGATCTGGACCACCAACGGTTTCGGGGGCAGGGCGGAGACGCCCGCAGCGCCGCTCGCCCAGGCGATCGATCACGACGACCCGGATCCGGACGTCATGGCCGCGCCCCAGAAGGGCCCCTCACTCGCGATCGACCGTGCGGAGCCCTTGGTGGAACCCCGGCGCGAGCGATCGGTCGCGAGCGCCCGGCCCACGCCCGAGCAGTTGCAGGCCCAGCGTGACTTTGAGCAGCTCGCGACGACCCTGATGCAGGCGCTGCCTGTGCGGCAGGAAGATCCTCGCTGAATCTCTCGATCGTGCGGCTTCGCGGACCCGTGGTTGTGGAAAACCTGCGGGGCTTTGCACCCCGATCCCCTGTGCTTGGGTTGTGGATGACCACCGCAATGGGCGTGGCCCGGTAATTTTCTCGGGACTTGCGCGGAACCGACTTGCGGCGGACGTACGAACGGTGTATGGTGATTGAGCTTCGGTGCCTTGCCCGCCGCGACCTGACAATGCGGCTGGCACGGTGAAGAGGGAAGCGTGGTGAGATGGGCTGGCCCCCGGGCCTTGCCCCGTCAATTCCACCGCAGACGCGCTGCCGTGATGGGCACGCACGTCAGGACCAATGCCACTGAGAGCGACGCTCTTGGGAAGGCGGTCTTGAAAGTTGGATCGGTTCACGCCGCTCCACGTGCCCAAAGCCGGAAGACCTGCCGAAGCCGGACGATTGACGTCGTCCGCGTAGCTGTTGGACCCTCGCGGGCCCGCTGACGTGCTCCGGCACTTTGGCAGGGCAAGGGACCGGCGAAGTTGCCCCAGCGCGCGTCTCCGCGCATGGGGGCACGCCCTTCCTCATCCGTGTGTGTCCAAGCCCCTTTGGCTGGAGACCGCTCCGCGCGACTCGGAGTGAACGCCGCTGTGTTCGCGGCAAGAGGCGGATGAGATGTTCATTGGTTTTGTTGCTCGTGTGGCAGGTGCGGTGGGCATTGTTGCATTGGCTGGCGCAGCTTCAGCCGGTGCGAGCCCGTTCGCGTCTCAGGTGGTGGACTTCAATCAGGGCACGGGCGGCGTTGCGTCCTACGCGACTCCCGGTAACGTCCTCGGCTCGCCCACACGCTACACGGGTTCGCTGACGCCGTTCCCCGGCGCGGTCACCCCGTTCAACTCCCCGTTCGGCAGCGACGAGCTGTACAGCATTGGCAGCGGCGGGTTCATCACCGTGCGGTTTGATGTGCCGGTCACCAACGACCCCAGCAACCCGTTCGGCATCGACCTGCTCGTCTTCGGCAATTCGTTCTTCTTTGACTCGATCAACTTCGAGCCCATCGCCAACTCGCTCTCGTCTGACGGCGGGCTGATCGAGGTCTCCGCGGATGGTTCGGTGTGGACGCCCGTTCCGGGCTCGATCGCGGATGGCCTCTGGCCCACGCTTGGGTACACGGACGGGTCCGATCCCTTCGGTGGTCCGGCGGGTGCCGCGCTGACGGACTTCACCAAGCCCGTTGATCCTGCTTTTAACTGGGCGGGCAAGAACTACCCGCAGCTCGTCGCCGGCTACAACGGCTCGGGCGGCGGCGCGGGCGTCGATATCGGCGCACTGGGCCTTTCACAGATTTCGTATGTCCGTGTGTCGCACAGCGGCCCGGGCAACGTGGAGATCGACGCGTTCAGCGACGTGAGCCCCATCCCGGCTCCGGCGTCGCTGCTCGCACTGGTTGGAGTTTTCGCAGTCAGTGGTCGCCGCCGCTGAAGGCGAGAGAGATCGGGACCGGTTGCCTTGCCGAAATGGGACGCGGCAAGACGGATTGGTCCCTGCCGCGGGTTGCCGAGTGGCATCCCGTGGTTTTCAGGTGAAGCGTGCTGCCGAAATGGGACGCGGCAGTGCGACAAGCCTTGAGTTCGGCAACGCCCGAAGGCGTTGCCGGGCTTTGGAGCGCCCCCCCGCCGAATGGGACGCGGCGGGACGGGTGCATCCCGCCGGGGATCGTCCGAAGACGTTCTCCGGTATTGAGAGTTGAATCAAGTGAGGCTAAGCAGTACTCCAACCCGCTTCATGAGCTCCGCGGCATTGCTGATGCTGAGTGCATCGACAGGCCTTGCGTCCGCGGGGCAACCATCTCCCTGGACGTGCCCCTCGGGCGTCTGGGCGTTCACGGGCGGCGCGCCGAACCACCCCTCCCTGACGCACCGCCCGTTCCCGAACATCGCCGCGCCCCGGTGGGCGCTTTCGAGCGACCAGGACGGCAATTCCATCCGGTGGGTGTGGCAATCGTCCCCAGTCGTGACTCCGGACCTGGTGCTGGCCGTGGGCTTTGTGTCCGCGCCGAGCCAGCCGCCGAACCGCCCGTTTGTCTTCGCGATCAGCCGAGATACCGGGCTCATCGAGTGGTCGGCCGCGATCTCTCCGATCTCGATCCAGCAGTTCTTCCAGAGCTCGCAGTCATCGCTCTGCATCGATGTGCGCAACAACGCAGTGGTGGCCGTGCTGGGCACCAAAGTGACGGCGCTGCGGCTGAGCGACGGCGACCAGATGTGGCAGGCCACGCTGCCCCGGAACATCATCAACGCGACCCCCGTGATGACGGACGATCTGGGGCCGCGTGACCGGTTGTACATCACCGACTACGACGCCGCGAGCGGTGGCGGTTCCTTGTACTGCATCAACGTTGACAAGCACTGCCCGGTGACCAACCCGTGGGACCGCGGGGACGTGGTGTGGACGGCGCCGATCTTCGGAGCCTCCGGCAACACGCCCGCGTACCTGCCGCGGCGGAAGGGCGGGTGCGACCGGCTCGTCGTTGCCAGTGCCGGTCACTTCGGGCAGGCGCCGGGGCGCGTGTACGCATTCCCCACGGGGACCGATGTGGCGCCCGCGCCGCTCTGGACCACGACCAACGTGCTGCCCTCGGGGTTCTTTGGCGGGGTCAACCTGGTTGTTCGCGGTCCTTCGGGGGGGATGGAAGTTCTGGCCGCGTCGTACGAGTTTTACGGCGGGCTTTTCTCCGCCAACATGCTCCGGATGGATGCCGCGAGCGGCGCCGTGCTCGGCGCGGCGATGATCAACCGCAGTTCGGC
Source organism: Phycisphaerales bacterium (assembly GCA_036261855.1). GTDB lineage: Bacteria > Planctomycetota > Phycisphaerae > Phycisphaerales > UBA1924 > BJHL01. The sequence continues at coordinate 14,454 of DATAKA010000077.1, forward strand.
CATCCCGGTGCTGATCGCCAACCGGCTCATCGCAACGACGGGCGGCATTGAGAGCGCTTTCAATCTCGGGGACACGGTCCCGACGCTGTCGCTCTACGACGTTGATCTCCTGGATCCTCCGGCCACGCCGACGATCGGCTCGCAGGTGTGGAACTCCGCGCTCTCGACCTGGGTCGACCTGGACTTTGATGGGGTGATCGACCCCGGTGAGTACTTCAACATCGGCGGGTACACACACCAGCCGGTGGTCTCCACGTGGCGTGGCAGGAACACGATGGCGGTGGGGTCCTTCGCCACAGGCGACAACCCGGCGGCTTCCAACCTGCTGACCGTGGTCGACCTGGATGTCGACCCTTCGAATCCTTCGTTTGTGCAGCAGTTTGTGGCCGGCGCAGGCGGCAGCCCGGCGGTTGCCGGGCCGAACCTGTACAGCATCGGCCTTGCCGGGCTCACGGCCTATGGCCCCGAGCCCGAGCGGTTCGATGTCGACAGCGACAAACTCATCAATAGTGGTGATATTGCAAAGTGGGAGCGCGGGCAGGGCTCACGGGACATCAACGATGACGGCTCGGTGACCACCGGCGACCGCGATGCTCTGGTCACGCTGCTGCGGGCGGGCGAAGTTTCGGATATGCTGGAAGGACGCAAGTGACGCAGGACGCACGAACCATCTCTACACGCACGACGCGGCGCGACGCCTTCACGCTCATCGAGCTTCTGGTGTGCATCGCGATCATCGGCGTGCTCCTTGGCCTGTTGATCCCAGGCCTCTCCGCGGCCCGCGAGGCGGCACGCAACACGATGTGCCTGAGCAACCAGCGGCAGATGATCATCGCGTGGCAGGTGTACGCCGACACGTACCGCGACTACGCCGTCCCGTACTACGCCGGCGGCGGCGCGCAGGGGTCGGGCGGTCCGAGCACCTCGACGTACTGGTGGGGGTCGTTCCTGGGCCCGGATTCCGACGTGGTTCCCGAGGCCGGCTTCCTGTCGCGGTTCATCGACTCGACGCTCAACATCCGCTCTGTCTACGAGTGCCCATCGCAGCCCTGGGGCACGTACCGCGCACAGCCTGTTGTGCTCGTCAACCAGCAGCCCACGAGCACCTACGGGTACAACGGGTACTACCTCTCGCCGTCGCGCGTCCCCGGGTACGCGTCGGAAATCGGCTTCCGCCCCTGGCGCCGCACCGCCGATATCCGCCAACCATCCTCGCTGTTCGTGTTCGGCGACGCGATGCTGCCGAGCGCTCCGATCCGCAACTGCGCTCTGCTGGACCCGCCGGAGCTCTACGCCCGCGGCTGGGGTTGGTACGCGAACGAATCGCCCACGACGGCCTTCCGCCACGGCGGCAACGGTGCTGCGAAGCGCGGGCAGGGGCGCGCTGTCACCACTCGGGCTGACGGTTCGGTCCACGCCACCGTCGCCAAGCCCGAGTGGCTTGTCCCGGGCTTCATGATCGGATCGGTGGGTTTCACGAACGCTCCGCATTACGTGCCCGACGCGGCGGAGTGGCCCACGCAGTAAGTGAAGCTCCTGAGCCGGCCCCCGGACGCCCCACGCATGCCCGTGACACGATGCATCTGCCGCGGAGTGGACTTCAGGAAGTTGCTGGCGCGCGCCGAGCATCGGGGCTGCCCGGTGCCCGCGGCGGAACTCCCCGTGGCCGAGTTTTTGGCCGCGTTCAACACGCTGCAGGACGACACGGGCCTGGGCACGGGCTGCGGCACCTGCGTGCCGTATGCGCAGGTTGCGCTTCGCACTGGCCGGTGTGTGCTGCCGGTCATGTCGCAGGCCGAGCTGGATCGCGCGCTCGTCGGGCGAGCTGGGCCGGTGCCGCTGTCCGGTGTGTCGTTCGCCGCCAACCCTACTGGATGATGCCGTCGGCGATCCGCACGATGCGGTCCGCGCGGGCGGCGGTTTCCTGGTCGTGCGTCACCACCAGCATGGTCTGCGAGCGCTCCCTGCGGATGCCCAGCAGCATGTCGAGCACCTTTGCGCCCGTGACGTGATCGAGATTGCCCGTGGGTTCGTCGGCCAGCAGCACCCTGGGAGAATTGATGAGCGAGCGTGCGATGGCCACGCGCTGGCGCTCGCCGCCGGAGAGTTCCGCCGGCCTGTGCTCCAGGCGATGGGAGAGGCCCATGTGCCCGAGCAGCGTCGTTGCGTCGTCGCTGACCTTCGCGGACCTGGCGGTGTACCCCAGCCCGTGGCGCACCATCGCCGCCACGGTGACATTCTGCAGCACCGTGAGTTCGGGCAGCAGGTGGTAGAACTGGAACACAAAGCCGATGTCCCTGCGGCGGTACTCGTCGAGCTGCCCGTTGGAGAACCCGGTCACGCTGCGGCCGTCGAACTGGATGTTCCCCTGGGGCAGCTTGTCGGGCCGGTCGAGACCGCCAACCAGGTGGAGCAGCGTGCTCTTGCCCGAGCCCGAGGAGCCCAGGATGGCCACAAACTCGCCCTCCTCCACGCTGAGGTTGACGCCCCGGAGTACGGGCACGTCCACGCGTCCGAGGCGGTAGGTCTTGTAGAGGTTGGAAACGGTGAGGAGTGGCATGGGGAGTGATCGAGTGACCAGGAGAGCGGCGAAAGCTACTCGAACCTGAGGGCGCGGACAGGGTGCATCGCCGCGGCCCGCCACGCGGGGACGATCGCGCCGATGGCGCTGGAGAGGACGCCGCCGATGAGCACGATCGCGGCCTTCTGCGGGTCCACGGTGTTGGGGATGACGCTGAAGTAGTAGATGCGCGGGTCCCAGATGAGGATGCGATCGCCGGTCAGCTTCTGCGTGATCGTGCCGATCCACTCGTGGATGGGGTTGATGTTGTGAACGATGAAGTAGGCCGCGACACCGCCCAGGACAGCGCCCACGACGCCAATGGCCAGGCCGTAGCCCACCCACACGCCCGCAACACCGAGGCGGCCTGCGCCGAGCGCCCGCATGATGCCGATGTCCTTGGTCTTCTCCGCGATCATCGACCAGAAAATAGCGAGCACGAGGAAGACCGCGACGAGCGAGATAAGGCTGAAGAGGAAGAGCAGGAGGCCGGTTTCCTTCTGCACCGCGGCGATCATCGTGCGGTTCTGGTCCTCCCAGGTCATGATCTGGATCGTGCCGGGGCCCGGGACCTCGCCCCTGTGGGCCGCGGCAAACTCCGCGTAGATCTCCTCAACGCGCGCGGCGAGCGGGCGGGCGGCGCCGAGTGTGCCGAGGTCCCCTTTGCCGCGGACGAGCACCTGCGTGACGCGTGCGGGATCGATGACGGTGGCCTGCACCTCCCCGTACGCGAACGACTCGCCCTCCTCGCCTTCGGCCGCGGGGGCAGGCGTAGTGCCCTCCACGATGCGGCTGGCCTGCTGCATTTCCAGCATTTCCTGCAGCACGTCCAGGCGCAGGAAGACAACCTTTTCGTCGGCTTCGAACAGGCCGGACTGGAACTCATTGGCTACGGGCAGGCGGCGGCTCTTCTGTGAGATCACTCCGCCCTTGCGGGAGAGCGGGAGCACGCTGATCACCACTTCGCCGTCGCGCGGCAGGAATCCGTTGACCAGCGTCTCGCTGCCGTCGGGCGCATGGCGGACGAACTGCTGGGGCTTGTAGAACCCTTCCTCCATGCGCCAGTTGAAGCCGGAGACCTCGATACCGAGCACTACGGCGGGCTTTTCTTCCCCCGTGACGTCATCGATCCTTGAGAGCGCCCTGCCGTTGCGCTCGTAGAACTCCATCGCTTCCGAGAGGTCCGATTGAAGACGCGGGTCTTCTTTCTTCTCATCCTTTTCCAGCGGCTCCGTGAGGGGCTTCCACCAGAGGATGTCGTTGTACGACGTGACGCCCGAGTAGGTCTTGGGGTCGATGCCGCGGATGATCACCATCTTCTGCTGGCCATCGGGCAGGCCGAGGAGGCCGTACGTCTCGATGACCGGTGTCGCCGCGGCGACCATGGGGTCGGCCTGCAGCTTCTGCACCAGTTCATCGGAGTATGCAAAGCCGACATTGGGCCACGAGATCACCACGTCCCCGGTCACAGTGCGCCCGGACCGGATGAACATGTCGAGGAACCCGCCCATGACCGACCAGGTGACAAGCACCATGGCGGTACACAGCACCACCGCGAGCGCGGCGAGCAGGGGCATGATCTTCGAGAAGAGGTACTTGCGGACCAGCAGCCACTGGTACATGGGCGGACAGTAGCGTGCCCGTGCTACTCGATCAGCCGGAACTCGCGAGGCGGGTGCGGGATGATCACGAGGATCGTCCGCTCGCGCTGCGGACGTGCGGCCAGCACGTCGGACAGCAGAACCTCGCCCAGCGTGGGCGGCTCTGGTGCTTCCGGGCCCAGGGTTCGGGCGGGAGCCGGAGCGGGGGCGGTGGGGGGGCTGTCCGCGGTGTTGGCCGGGGAATTGGAGGAATCCTCGGCTTTGGTCGCGGCCAGCAGAGGGTAAATGATGAACGCGTCCGCACCGTCGCAGGCCGCATCGAGCGTCAGGCGGTGGAGCAGTTGGCCCGCGTCCTCATCGGTGGGCATGTTGGCTGTGCCGCTCAGCAGTTCGCTCGGCGTCCGGCGGGTGGGCGCGGCGGAGACGGACGCCACTTGAGGCACGACCTGGACTTGGGCGAGCGCGCGGACGGCGGGCTCACCTTTGGCTGCTTCGCCCGGGACGGACCAGGACCGCACCAGAAGCCGCGGCTGCGCACGGTCGAGGCGCAGGAGCCCGGAATCGAGCGTGATCAACTGCGACCCCTCGATGCGCGTGCCCGTCACGCCCGTCATCCACCGTGGGGCCAGGGGCACCTGCATCGCCTGCACAGGTCCGGCCAGGGCAAGTCGCTCGCGGACCGTGACAACCTCTGACGTAGGGACCGCGACGACGCCAAGTCCGCACTGGCGCCAGGCCTGGACCACCTCCGGTGAGAATGGCAACGGGCGGTCGGCAAACGCCGCCAGGACCAGCTCGGGCACTCCGGCGTCGGTCTGACCGATGGGCGGATCACCCACCTGCCAGGTCATCAGTTCCAGGCCCACCAACGATCCGCGCGTGCCGGCGAGCGGGCGGGGTGAGCCGATCGGCTGCGTTGCTGAACGCTGCTGGCCACATCCCACGAAGCCGATGGCAAACGTCGCTGCTGCCAGCGTCCATGCCATGACCGCGGGGGTGTGCGGGCGTCTGGTCACGCGGGCTCCAGCTCGTTGATGCGGTCGATCAGGGCGTGCACCATGCCGTACTTGTGCTTGGTGTGCGTAAACACCAGACGCGGCAGGGTGGGGTGGTCGCTTTCTTCTGGCAGCGGACCGCTCAGGCGCATGCCGCCGGTTTTGATGAGCGCCTTGAATTCCTGTTCGAGCCGCTCGATGTCCTCGTTCCGCAGAGGTCGGTGGAGGCGGATGACAAGGTCGTCCCGCACGTATCGCGAGGAGTGGTAATTGCGGTAGAACCGCAGCACGTGGCGTGCGGCGTCGGCGGGGTCCTTGGCGATGTAGTAAATGTCTGGGTCTTCCGGGCTGACCCAGCCGCGGTCCAGGAGTTGACTACGGACCCACTTGTCCCATTGCGGCCAGTAGTCGCGCCCGGCTCCCTCAACACACACGATGGGCATGGGGCTGCTGCGACCGGTCTGCACCAGCGTCAACGCCTCAAATGCCTCGTCCATCGTTCCAAAGCCGCCGGGGAAGAGGGCGACCGCCTCGGCCTGGCTGATGAACATGAGCTTCCGCGTGAAGAAGTACCGGAAGTGGATGAGCTTCTCGTCGCCCTCGATGATGGAGTTGGCGCTCGTCTCGAACGGCAGCCGGATCGCGACGCCGAAGGAGGCGCTGCGTCCCGGACCCACGTGCCCGGCCTTCATGATGCCCAGCCCTGCGCCCGTGATCGCCATCCAGCCGGCCTCCGCCATCAGCTTGGAGAACTGGACGCACGCGGTGTAGTCCGGGTGGTCCTCGGCGGTGCGGGCGGAACCGAAGATGGTGATCTTGTGCGGGTCCCGGTACTTCGCGAAGATGCGGTACGCGTACCGCATTTCCTTCAGCGAGTTGGTCATGAGCTTGAGCTCGCCCATGTCCCGCCCGTCCGGGATCAGTTTGAGCGCGGTCTGCATGATGTCGCGCACGAGGCGGGACTGCAGGCTGCCGGGGGCGGCACCCGCGGCCGTCACCATCTGTTCCAGTTGCGCGAGGACCGCGGGGTCGTCGGCGTAGCGCGCCTGCGGGGTCGCGGGCGGCGGTTCTTGCAGCGTGTCGTGGGGGTCGTGGGTTCCGTCGGCGAGGGGCATAATGGCTCCGTCAAAGGCCGAAGCGTAGGGTCGCCGCGCGTCGGATAAGACCGCCGTTTGACGCGGCCGAGGCCCGGTTTCACGCCCGCCGGCTCGTTTCCCGCTCGTCGGAAGGCTACCGGGGTTCCACGACTTCCGTGGGCTCGATGGGCGGCAGGTCCTCACGCCGCTCGCGGCGCTCGCTGGAGGTGACACGGCTCTCGATTCGGTCGAGCCGGCGCTGTTCCGGCGACTTCGTGCGCCCGAAGAGGTCTTCGATGACGCGACGCGTCCTGTCAAACGCCACGGTGTTGACGTCGGGGTTATCAGCGGAGCCGCGCACCACCGCGGTGGCAAGCTCGCCGCGGAGGCCCTCGAGGAACGGCGTGAGGATCGGGATGCGGGAGCGGTTGCCGGCCCGGAAACGCATGTCCAGTTCCATGCCCGGCCAGGTCGCGGTGCCGAAACCGTAGAGACCGACCGACTTCGACGAGATGTTCACCTGCTCAAAGTTCACGACGCCGCTCTGGAGATAGAAGTCCGCCATGGCGTTGTCGAGCGGCTCGTCGCCGGGCAGTTCGAGGTTCGTGACGCGGATGAGCGGCACGAGCGCAGGAAGGCTGACGACGCGACCGCCGCGCACCACGATGTTCCCGCGGCCCCGCAGCAGCGAGGGCAGGCTCGAGATGCCGGAAAGGGTGACGCTGCCGGAGAGCGCACCGCGTGATCCGTCGGCCGCCGCGGGCTGGTCGCGGTCGATGGGCTCGCGCTGCTCGTTGCGGGCCTTGATGTCCTCGAGCAGGGACGCGAAGCGCACGTTGGATGCTTCGATGGCCAGCTCGAACGGCCGGCCCGGCACGGGGGGACCGACAAAGTCGGAGGGGGTGAAGGTCTGCCCGACCTTGAGGGCGCCGCTGATGCGCCCGCCGTGCGACCGCCCGGAAAACTCGGGGATAAAGACGGTGCCGTCGGGCAGCGTCCTCAGCGAGAAACGCCCCTGGCGCAGTTCCACGCCGCTGGCCCGGAAGGACGGCAACTCGCCCGACATCGTGACGTTGGCGTTGGTGCGCTCGGCCCCGGCTTCCACCTCGAAGTTCAGGAGCGCTGTTGTGTCGCTCACGCGCACGCCCATGTCGAGCGCCGTGGTGTCAATCGCGACCGATCCCTTGGTCCACGCGGAACGGACCTCCCCATCGGGGCTGTAGACCAGCCGCAGCGGCGTGCCCACCGACACGATCGGCCCCTCGACCTCGACGTTGAGGTCGCTCATGGTGTCGCGCATGGCCTTGGGCAGCAGTGCACGCAGGTCTGGCGAGAGGCGTGACGCCGACAGGGAGAGGACCGTGTCCAGCGTCGTCGCTGCTTGCGTCCGGTCCCAGGTGCCCTCCACCATCAAGTCCCACTCGGGCGTGATGGCGCGGAGCGCATCGATCGTCCCCTTGGAGTCGTCAATGACCAAGGAGCCGGACAGGCTCGGCAGGGTCATGGGCCCGTCGTCGAGCTCGATGGTGAGCGCCCGTGGCGTGACGCGGCCGCGCACCTGCGCGGCGTTCATGCCTTGACGGGCGACCGCGACGTCCGCGTCAGCCTTGACCGTCAGCTTCATCCGGTCGAGCGTCTCCAGCACGCTCTCCCCGCCCGTTTCGTTCAGTATGCGCCGCGCCGCCTCTCGCTCCGGCTGCACGCCCACCGCGCCGATGCGGAGGTCAAAGTCGTCCTGCGCCGGCGCGGTGCGCAGCACCAGTTCGCCCGATGCCACCACACTCCCGCACGGGCCATCGGGGCCGGAGACCTCGCCGCCCAGTCGCTCTAACTGCAGGGTGACGCCCTCGCCCTCGTCTGCGATGAGCACCACGGAGCCGGTGGGGCGCGCGATCTGCACCGGCGTGCGGGGTTCGAGCACGCCCACGTTGGCCGAGAGCGTGCTCGACGGTGTTGCCGTCACGCGCGCGGTGGTGCCCCCGTCCGCGAGCAGATCGACAGCGAGCTGCCCGCTCACGACGCCCTGCGGGTCGTGGCGTGCGCGGAGGTCCTCCATCGTGCCGGCGACTTCGGGCGCGAAACAGCGAGCAAAGTCCTCGAGCGCCCACGCCAGGTCCACCTCGCTCGCGGACACGGAGACGCGGGTGGCCCCCCCCGGAGCATCGGGCGCGAAGTCGTCGCGGGCGTTCCCTGCAATCACGCGGCACGTGACGGGGGAAACAGCGTCAGTGGCCTCCGAACCCTCCGCATCCCCGGTGCGGGACATCAGGCCCTGCAGCGCCATGTCCAGCGTGTCGTCGCCGACGTGCAGTGTGCCCGATGCGTGGCGCACTCCGATGCGGGACTGGCCATCAGCAGAGAGCGGCGCCAGGGTTGCATTGGACATCGACGCGTCCACGACGTACCGCGCCGCATTATCCTCGCCCAGGCGCACCCGCAGGCGGGCATCGGCCGTGCCGCTGGGCCGCAGCGGAGCGATGACCTCTCCCAAGGGCCGTTCGCTGCCCCGCGGCGTGGGCAGCGCGGCGAGGAGCAGGTCATCGATCGGGAACCCGCGTGCGTCGATCTGCACATCGGGCACGAATTCCGGGGCGTCCTTCGCGGCCTCATAGTCCACACGGGCGACGATGCTCGCGCTCCCGCCGCGGGGCCCGACGAGTTCGCCGCCGGAGACGCTCGCCACGTTGTCGCGCTGGTAGATGGTGACCCCGCGCGCCCGGAGCGGGTAGGGGAACGCTTTGGGCATCAGCGCCACGTCCGGCAGCACGATGGTGACGGCGTCCTCCCACTCCTGCACGAGCCCGCGCTCGCGCCAGACCGCGACATGGACATCCACCGTGCCGCCGAGGTCAAAGACCGGTGCGCCGGGGTTGGGCACCAGTGCGTTGGCAGCGGCCGACGACCGCCGCAGCAGGCCCTGCTGCAGGAACCGGGCGTAGGCGTCGGTGTCCATCAGCGTGGGGAGCACGTCCTTCTGGCCGCGTTGCTCCATCGCCCGTTGCACCGCGTCATCGAGCTTCAGGTCTCTCACAAAGACGTCGAGGTTGAAGCCTGCTTCCTCGTCCAGCGGCTCGATCTTGCCCTCGGCGATGATGCGGGCACCGCTGTCGGAGACGCCGGAAATCCCGGTGAGCAGCACCCGCTCGTCGTTGAAGTTGACCTCGCCCTGCAGGTTCTTGAAGCGGTAGGGGAAGCGGTGGAACGCCGCCGTGACGTCCTTGAGGAACAGCGACCCGCGGACCGAGATGGGCTGTGCGCCGTCACGCGTCGGCACGCCCTTGCTCGAGACAGTGATCTCCGCGTCCAGGATGCCCGTGGGGTCGGAAAAGTCTCGCAGGCGTCTGCGCACGAGCCCCGGGGCGAAGCGCAGCACCTGCGGGCGCTGCTCCAGCCGGAAGCCGCGCGTGACCAGCGTGCACGTCCACGGGGCGTCGCGCGTGACGCCCTCGACGCTGAACCGCACGTCGTACGGCAGGTCCTCGATGAAGCCGGTCATGCGACCGGATGCGCCCGTATTCGAGAGGAGCAGTTCGCCGCTCGTCCGCCCGATGCGCAGGTGCCGGTCCGCCTGCCCCTCGGGCAGCGGGAGGGCGTTGCCGTCGTCATCCTCGTCGGGCTGCACGGGCACGGGCAGGTTGAGCGCCACGTCCTGCAGCACAAAGCGTGCATTCCAGCCGCCGGCGAACGAGTACGTCACGTCGGCTTGCGGCACAAGCCCCTCGAGCGCGACCTGCGAGAAGATGTCGCGCGCGGGCCTGGGCACGTTCTCCGGTTTCACGGTCGAGAAGTCCACGCCGGTCAGCGTCAGCGTCAGGTCATCCTTGCTCACGCGGCCACGCACCACGATGCCTTCCGGACCGCCCGCCTCGCCCTTCTGTCGGAACGCGATGTTCGCCGAGCCGTCGCGCTCCGCCGTTTGCTCCACCTCACCCGAGACCAGGAACGACTTGAGCAGGGTGTACCCGCCGTCCTTGGAGTGCTCGCCGAGCTGCACTTCACCGTCGGAAACCAGAAGTTCCGGGAGCGTTCGCACCTCCGGGCGCGATGCCGAAGCCTGCGCGCCGCGGGCGAAGGACGCGATGTTCACCGAGCCGTCGTCCAAAGACTGGCTGATGCGGATGACGGGCCTGCGGACCACCACGCGCCGCACGTCCACCCCGCCGGACCACAGGCTGGAGAGCGGGAAGGAGACCTCGACCGACTCGGCCGTCAGCACCTCGCCCGCGTCTCCCGACACGCCCTCGGCCCGGACGCGCACGCCGCTCGCTCGCAGGCGCGCGGTCCGGCTCAGCGGGAAGAGGTCCACCGATGACACTTCCACCGGCACGCCCAGCGCGTCCTGGATGCGGCTGAGCATCACCCGCCGCGTGACAAACGAGTGGCACGCCAGCCAGTACGCCCCGAGGATCACGCCCACGACGACCAGAACGCACACGATCCAGCGTCGGCGGCGGGGCTTGCCGGGCGGCTTCGTCCCGGGGTTGGTCGGTGCTGTGCTTTGCGTACTCATGCGTGTGAACCTGGCGCTCCGCAACGTTAGCAACCCCGCCGTCTCCCAGGCACTACGCTCCGATCATGGCGAAGGTGCGCAAAGTCTGGGTGTGCCGCAGCTGTGGTGCGAGCCAGGCGCGGTGGATGGGCAAGTGCCCCGACTGCGGCACGTGGGACAGCCTCGAAGAAACGACCCTTGACAAGAGCGCAACGCAGGACCCGCAGAAGGCCCTGACCTGGGCGTGGCAGCAGACGAAAGAAGGTGGGGCAGCCCTGCTGGCCGAGAGCGTGGAGGATGGCGTTGCGTTGGGGGCCCAGCCCATCGGCAAGATCGACATCCACGCCGCACCGGTGGCGCGGATGCCCAGCGGCATCGCGGAACTGGACCGTGTGCTTGGGGTGAGCGGCGACGCGGCGGCGGGGCTCGTGCCCGGGTCCGCCGTGCTGGTGGGCGGCGAGCCGGGCATCGGCAAGAGCACGCTGCTGCTGCAGGCCGCGCACGCCTGGGCGGCCAAGGGCGTCAAGGTGCTCTATGTGAGCAGTGAGGAGAGTGCGCAGCAGGTGGCGATGCGGTCGGCGCGGCTGCGCACCGAAGGGGCGGATCACGCAAGCACCGAAGCAAGGCCGTCCGCCGATGAGAGCGGCAGTTCGTCCTCCCTGTTCCTTCTTCACGACACCAACCTCGCCCGCATCGTGGAGCAGGCCCGCAAGGTCGCGCCGCGCATCCTCATCATCGACTCGGTCCAGATGATCTACCGGTCCGACGTGTCGGCCGCGCCGGGCAGCATCACCCAGTTGCGGCGGTGCTGCGCGGAACTGGTGTACCTCGCGAAGGCGGCCCACATCGCGGTGGTCCTGGTGGGGCACGTGACCAAGGACGGTCAGCTCGCAGGCCCTCGCCTGCTGGAGCACCTCGTGGACACGGTGCTGTCCTTTGAGGGCGACCGCACGCACCAGCACCGCGTGGTCCGCGCGATCAAGAACCGCTTCGGAACCACTCAGGAAATAGGCCTCTTTGAGATGACCGGCTTCGGCCTGCGGGAGGTGCCCCAGGGCGCGAGCCTGGCCGCGCTCGGGTCGCTCGACCACCCGCGTCCCGGCAGTGCGGTGTGCCCGGTCATGACCGGGTCGCGGTCAATCCTTGTGGAGGTGCAGGCGCTCACGGCGACCGGCTTCCTGGGCGCGGCGAAGCGCAAGTGCTCCGGGCTTGATCCCAACCGCCTCGCGATGATCATCGCCGTGCTGGAGCAGCACGCGGAGCTGCGGCTGGCGGACCGCGATATTTTCGCCAGCAGCGTGGGCGGCTTGCGCATCACCGACCCCGCGAGCGACCTGGCGGTGCTGCTGGCGATCGCGGGGGCTCACTTCAGGAGGCCGATGCCGGCCCGGTCGATCGCGGTGGGGGAGGTGGGGCTGGGCGGAGAAGTGCGCACGGTGCCGTACCTGGAGCAGCGCATCCGCGAGGCGGTGCGGTTGGGGTGTACGCGCGTCCTCGCGGCGGCCCCGCAGGGCAAGGCGCGCCTGCCCAGCATCCCTGGGGCGGAGGTCGTCCCGCTGCGGACCATCAATGATGCGATCGCGCAGCTTGGCTAGGGAATCGGGCTTGGTGTTCGGCGTTGCCAGCCCGGTCCACGGGGCGTGGTCGCGTCTGCGACAAAAACAGCTTGAAAACAGGCATTTTCTGGCGGTTTGTCACGTTCCAAAAAGAAACTCGCCCCGGCTTTCACCGGGGCGGGTCTGTCGTTCAGAGGAGGCTGTCTTTCGACAGCGTGTCGTCATCCGCGATTAGGCGCGGCGACGGCGGGCCGCGACCAGGCCGCCCAGGCCCATGAGGGCGATGGAAGCGGGGGTCGGGACGATGTTGATGGCAGCGCTGTTGAACACGTTGGCGAACGTGCGGTGGCCGCTGGCGCCGGTGCCGGTGTCGCCAGCGCCCGTCTGCCAGGCGATGTAGCGGCGGTTGTCGGTGCTGGTGTTGCCACCAACGCGGCGGAGGAAGCGCTCCTCGGAGCCGAGGCTGACCGTGCGGACGGCCGTGTCATCGGACGCGATGAACGCACCGCGGAAGAGGATCACGTTCATGCCACCGGTCCACTGGGCGGGGTTCAGGGCCTGAGCGGTCTGGTTGCTCTGGACGCCGCGCTGGATGGAGATGGTGTTCGACGTGGTGGTGCCGAGGGCCGTGTCACCGATGCTGGGAGCCCACACCGTGGAGCCGGAGCCGGCAACGCGGATGAACTCGCCGGCGGGAGCGCCGTTGGCGCCCGCGCTGTGGCGGAAGCTGGTCAGGATGTTCAGGTTGCTGGCCTGCATGGCGGCCAGGCCGAACGAGAACACGCGGCCGTACCCACCGAGGGCGGAGCCGTTGCTGCCGTCAGCGGTGCTGACCATGGAGCCGGCGATGCCGTTGGCGTTCGTGCCGCCGTTGAGCCAAGAACCGAGCTGGTCGGCCGAAGCGCCGGCGCCGGTGTTGTCAACGTTGCCGAAGATACCCTGCCACCACATCTCGCCCATGGCGGTCAGATCGGTGCGAGTACCCGTGTACTGCACACGAACGCGCCACTCGACCGCAGCACCGGGGAGGATGTCCACGGAGCTGGCCCAGCTGGAGCCGTTCCACACTTCGAAGTTCACGGACGCAGCGCCCGACTCGTACGTCTGGGCGGAAGCGGCAGCGGCCAGGCCGGCCACAGCCAAAAGGGAAACAACAGTCTTCATCTCTATCTCCTCCTACAAAAGGGACGACAGTTCCCGAGATTGACCCCCACTGGCACCTAGACGCCTTCGCGGGAGCAGGTCTCTCTCTGAAGGAAACAATACACGGGCGTCCAATGGCCTGCAAGCCCTTTTCCTGCGTCTTCGCGCGGAATTTTCTCTCCACTTTCCTTGACACCCGATATCCAATGGCTCTTGGCCCTCACTTGGGTGGTTATTTGCAAACGTCACCCGTACAGGGTGCGTTTTCCGACGGCTTCTCCACGACGCCCGCGTCGCGTGGAGCCAAAAAAGAACTCACCCCGCACGGTTGCGCGGGGTGAGTCGGGTTCAGTGGTCGCAGGTTGAAGGCATCAACCCGCGGTTTGCACCGCGATTAGGCGCGGCGGCGGCGGGCGGCGACCAGACCGCCAAGGCCCAGGAGCGCGGCGGAGGCCGGCGTGGGCACAACGTTGATGGTCGCGGGGACGTAGGCGACGCCCGTGCGGTGGGAGCCCGAGTCAGCGGCGCCCGTCTGCCAGCTCATGTAGCGGGTGTCGTCCGTCGAGGTGGTGCCACCGACGCGGCGGGCCGACTCGATGAAGCTGGAGAACTGGATGGCGCGGGCCGCGGGGTCATCGCTCAGCGTGAGGGCCTGGCGGAAGATGACCAGGCCGCTGGTGCCGGCGACGTGGAACGCCGGGGCGAGGGACTGGCTCTGCTGCTGGCTGGAGATGCCGCGGAGGATGCGGTTGATGTTGGTCGCGTCCGTGGTGCCGGGCAGAGCCTGGGGCCAGTTGGACACGAAGGTGCCAGCCATGCGGATCCAGCTACCCGCGGGGGAGCCGTTGTCGCTGTTGTGGCGGAAGCTCGTCATGGTGTTCGAGCCGGTCGCCGTGGTGGCGGTGCCACCGAAGCGGACGCGGCCGTAGCCAGCGAGGGCACCACCGTTGTCGCCGTCGGCAGCGGTCAGCATGGAGCCGGCAACGCTGTTGCCGCCGTTGCCACCGTTGAGGTACGCGCCGACCTGGTCAGCCTGAGCGCCAGCGCCGCTGTTGTCAGCGTTGCTGAACGTGGGCTGGTAGAGGGCCTCGCCCATGGCGAAGAGGTCGGTGCGGGTGCCGACGTAGGAGGCGACCACGCGGACCTGGACGGTCTGGCCGGGGGCCGCGTTGAGCGTGTCACCCCAAACGTTGGTCACGGGGTTGAACACCTGGAAGGACAGACGGCCGCCGGTGGCCTCGAACGTGGTCTGGGCGGAAGCGGCGCCAGCAAGACCAGCAACAGCGAGCATGGAGACGATCACATTCTTCATTTGCAGTTCTCCTCACGGAACAATTGGTTTCGGGGATTAACCCCACTACGGGATGATGCCTGAGAACGAACGACTCGTTCCTGACCCACGTAGAACATGAACCACGCTGGCGAAGAAACCAGAAAAGTTGCCAAAACAAGTGCACTTTTTTGCGAGGTGAGGGGATACAGCCGCATCCGGGAGCGGGCGCAGCCTGTGCGCACGGTTTTTGTAAGGATAAAACCTGCGGGAAGGGCGAAATTATGGGACACAGCAGGAGCGGCGGGCGCCGATTGGGTCCGCGCGGCTGTTGCGCGGACACGGCTGGGTCACCGTCCGGTCAGTCGAGGCCGAGGTTGCGGCGCTTGGTCTCCCACTCGGCCTGCTCGCGCTTGTTGTCGGTGGCGATGGGGCCGGGCTTGGAGCCGCGGGAATTGCGGAGAGACTCCACCTCTAGCCGGGTGAGATGCACGGATTCGAGCTCGTAGTCCCGCCAGGCCTCCATCGTGATCGGGACGATGGGGGCGACAAGATCGTGCATGGCGGTGGCGAACTCGCGGATCTCGAGCTGGGCGTGGGCGTCCATGCGGAGGGAGAGGAACCGCAGGATGTTGTGCAGGTCGCACTTCCAGTACCACTCGGTGTAGACGTTGACGGGCAGGCCCATGCGGGCCAGCTCACGCGAGACGCCTTTTTCCGTGAGTTTCAGGTACTTCTCGTACTGCTGCTGCGAGACATCGAGGAAGTCCAAGAACTCCTGCGCTGTGCGCAGTTCGTCGTGCGGGGCATCGGCGGTGCCTCCGTGGCCGACAACGAAGGTCTCTTCTCCGCCCTGACGGTTGCCCTTGCTCTGCTTGCGCACGGCGTCGAGGCTGGGGGTGTAGAAGCGGTCGGGGAGGATCGAGTAGCGGGCGCTGTACTCGTTGACGTTCGCCGTGCGGTGCCTGATCCACTGGCGGGCGATGAAGATGGGCATCGCGATGTGGAACTTGAACTCGACCATCTCGAAGGGGGTGGTGTGGCGGTGGCGCAGGAGGTAGCGGATGAGGCCCCGGTCCTCGTTCACTTGCTTGGTGCCCTGCCCGTAGGAGACGCGGGCGGCCTGCACGATGGCCGAGTCGGCCGTCTGGCCCTCAGCGACGAGGCGTGGCATGGCGTCGATCAGGGCCACAAAGCCGTGGTCCAGGCACTTGATCTCAACGCGGGCTGCCCCGCCCATGACGTCGCGGTGCGGGCGTTCGGGCTGGACGACCTTCGCGGCGCTTGGGAAGGCGGTGGGTTTGGCTTCCAGTGATGCAGTGGGCGCGGCGGTGGTGGTGGTGGGGGGGGTGTGGGTGGAGGGCTGGGCGGGGTGGGGCATGGTCTCTCCTCGGGCGGGGAGCAATGTAAGCCCGGGAGCGGCGGGTTTTGCCGGCTGGATGCCAATCAACAGTTTGCTCACATGCCCGGGCGTCGGCTCCGAGGTGAGGATCTTCATTCCTGGCTTGAAAACGGGGTAAACGCGTCCGGTCGCCGGTGTCGGCGTGGTTTCGCGTGGAGCGGAACCGCCGCGGCAGGAGGGAGGAACATGAAACGCTCACGTTTGAATTTCGTATACAATTTTCAATCATGCCCCGGACCCGGACCACACCCTTCCTGCTGACCGACCCCGCGATGGTGCGTGCGCTGGCGTCTCCCGCGCGGCAGGAGATCGTGGACGCGTTGCAGGCGGCGGGGCCCCGGACGATCGCGGAGTTGGCGGTGCTCGTCGCGCGTCCGGCGGATTCGCTGTACTTCCACGTGCGGAGCCTGATGAAGGTGGGGCTGGTGGTGGAGCGGGGTGCGCGGCGGGAGGGGCCTGGTGGACGGCATGTGGCGGCGGTGTATGGGCTCGCCGCGGGGCCGCTGGTGATGAGCTACGACGCGCCGGTGCGGCGTGGGGACGTGGGGCGGGTTGTCGCGAGCGCGGTGCGGCTGGCGCTGCGGGACTTTCAGCACGGGCTGGCGACGGAGACGGTGACGGCGGGCCCTTCGCGCACGGTGCGGGGCGGGCGGTCCAAGGGGTGGCTCACACCGGCCGAGGTGCGGCGGCTGAACGCGATCATCAGTGAAGCGCAGGAGATACTGCACGCGGGCCGCCCACGCAAGGGTGCGCGGTGCATGAGCCTGGGGTTTGTGCTTGCGCCCGCGCGGGCGAAGCAGCGGGGGAGTGGCAAGAAGAAGGCATCGACGCCCGAAAGTGGTGCGGGCGACAACAGCACGGGAGAAGCGTGATGAAGCGGAATGTGATTGAGGCGGGGGCGATGGACGCGGGCAAGGTGATTCTGGTGGCAACGCTGTTCGCGCTGGGGGCGTGCGCGGAGGCCTCGGGCCCTGTGGCGCCGGTGGGGCAGGCAGAGGTTGGTGGTGCGGGGGGTGGGGTGGGGGGTGGTGGGGCGCCGGATGCTGCGTCTCTGCGTGCGCGGGCCCGAGAGGCGAGCGGGTATTCGGATCGCGCGCTCGGGCAGGGCGTGCAGCTCACGGGCTCGACGACGATGCTGGGCGCGCCGCATGAAGCCCAGGTGCTTGTGGGGCCCGGTGGGGACTTCCTGATGGAGGTGCGGGGGCCGCTGGGACTCTCGCGGTGCGTGACGCGGGGGACGGCGTGGACGCGCGACATCGGCGGGGAAACCCGGATGCTGCACCTGGGCGAGCGTGACGAGGCGGTGCTGCAGGCGCTGTTTGTATCGGGCGCGTGGGTGGACGATGCGAGGCTGTCGTTCACGGCGGGCACGGGTGTGGGAACGCTCGCGTTCGCGCTGGCGGACTCTCCCGTGCGGGGGACGGTGACCTTGGATGCGGCATCCGGGCGCGTGACCCGCGCAGAGTGGCGGGCGGCGGGGGGGGCGAAGGCCGACGTCATGGAGTTTTCCGGTGCTGTCTCGCACGGCGGGGTGCACTTCCCGGGCGTGGTTCAGATCACGAGTGCGAACGGCTCGAGCACGACCACGACGTTCTCGCGAGCCGAGGACGCGCCGACGTTCATCCGGTCGCCCTATGCGCCCGTCATGGCGTACGGCGATGTGCGGTTTGACGCGGCCAAGGCCGCGACTTTGGAGCTCAAGCGGGCGAAGACGGGGCATTTGCTGTGCCGGCCGCTGGTGAACGGTAAGCAGTTTGACTGGTTCTTCTTTGACACGGGCGCGGGCGGGACGATCCTGACGCCGGAGGTGATCGATGCACTCGCACTGGAGCGTTTCGGGCAGGTGCCGGTGAGCGGCATCGGCGAGGGGATGATGTCGTCGTTTGTGCGGGCCGAGAGCATCGAGGTGGGGCCGGTGGCGATGACGGGGGCGTTGGCAACCGAGATCGACCTGTCGTTCGTGGCGAACGCCATCGGCGAGAAGGTGAGCGGCATCGTGGGGTTCAACCTGCTGTCGCGGTGCATCGCGGAGATTGACCAGAACGGTGGCGTCGTGAAGCTCCACGACCCCGCGGTGTTCCTCGCGAGCGAGGAGGCCAGGGGGCTCACGTGGTCGCGCCTGGTGACGTACGAGCGGCACCCGTGCGTGGAGGCGTCGTTCGAGGGGCACACGGGGTTCTTCAAGCTCGACACAGGCGCTGCTGGGAGCTCGGTCTCGATCCACGCGCCGGCGGTGACGCGGCTGGAACTGCTGAAGGGCAGGGAAACCAAGGACACGCGCATCGGCGGCGTGGGCGGCATGCGGAGCGCGAAGAAGGGGACGCTGGCGTGGTTTGAGCTGGGCGGGGTGCGGACCGAAAGTGTTGAGGCGACCTTCGCGACTGAGTCGGCTGGGGCGTTTGATGACCCGTACACGTTGGGGAACATCGGTGGCGACCTGATGGAGCCGTTTGTGCTGGTGCTGGACTACCAGCGGGAGCGGATCGCATTCAGGAGGCGCTAGGCGGAAATTCACTGAATGCCTGTGCGGGCTGTGCAACCGGGCTTGCGGTGGCGGGTATGCTGTGGCGCTTCCCGGGAGGTTGTATGCCGCGTCGTGCGTGTGGCCGTGTTGGTATTGCCTGTGCTGGTCTTACCCGGATTGATGTGGTCGCCGCGTTGGCGGCGGTTGTGATGGGTGCGTGCCTGCTCTGCGTGCTGGGGGCGGGGGTGACGCGTCACCGGATGTTCACGCCGAGCCAGGCGAACCTGCTCCAGATCGGGCAGGCGGGCGCGGCGTATCAGGCGGACTTCCATGGGCACCTGCCGATGGCACCGATCTGGCAGCACCGGGGGGTGGGGCCGGCGTTTCCGAATCAGTCAGCGAATGGATGGGCGGCGTGGACGTACGGCGGGAAGAACACGAGCTCGTACTGGTACTCGGCGTTCGGTGGCTACTTTGATGTGGAGGCCGCGGACCGGCCGCTGAACGCGTATGTCTACCCGGGCACGGTGTTCCCTGGGCCGGTCATTCCCAACCGAATGTCGCCAAGCGACCCGACGCGGGCGACGACGCAGGCGAGCGTGTTCCGGGACCCCGGAGATATGACGACGCGTCAACGCAACTGGCCCAACGCGACGGTTGGTGTGTCGTGCTACGACGACGTCGGGACGAGCTATCACCTCAACGGCGCGTGGGTCGATTCGCCGCAGTTGGCGACGTACTCGTTCACGAACCGGTACCTGGTAGGCATGGGGCGCATCGCGACGGGGCAGGGGATCACGCCGTCGCGGTTTGTGTGGAACGCGGACCAGTTCGCGGCGATCGTGGTGTACGGCACGAACCCGTCGTACCAGGTGCGGAACGATTATGAGGACATCAATCGGTCACAGATGCTCTTCTTGGACGGGCACGCGGCGTACCTGACGGTGGTGCCCGGGCAGTTCAACACGGCGGCGTACCAGATGCGGCTTGAGTAGCGACCGCGGGGACGGGGCCACCTTCGAGGGATTCGATGGCCGCGCGGAGTTCCGCAGGGATCGCGACTTTGGATGCTCTGGCGTAGTCGTAGCAGACGATGGTGCCCTGGCCCAGGGCGGCGGTGTCGTTCAGTGTGGTGCTGATGATGGCGTGGGAGAGGGTGAAGCGGTCTTCGCCCATTTCTGTGCAGCGTGCGGTGACGCGGAGCGTGTCGGGGTAGACCACGGGCTTTCTGAAGCGGCACTGGGCGGATTGGAGGATGAAGCCGATGCCGGGCGTGGTGCCGCCCGGGAGCCGGCCGAAGCCCAGGCGGCGGAGGTACTCGACGCGTGAGGATTCGAGGTAGCGGAAGTAGGCGACGTTGTTGACGTGGCCGAGGGCGTCCATCTCGCCCCAGGCGACGGGGATGGTGATAGCGACGCGCGCGAGCGGGTGGTCGTGACGCACCGGGGTTTGCTGATGGCTCACACGCCCACCGCCTGCTTTGATCCCTTCTTGCTCTCGTTGAGCAGCCGGCGCAGCACGGTGTGCAGGACGCCGCCGTTTTTGGAGTACTCGGCTTCGACGGGGGTGTCGATGCGGCAGAGGGTGGTGAACTTCGTGACCTTGCCGCTGGGGTGCGTCGCGGTGACGGGGATGTCGCAGCGCGGGGTGATGAGGGAATCCTTGCTGAAGGTGATGTCGATGTCGAAGGTCTCTTCGCCCGTGAGGCCCAGGCTGGCGGCGGTCTGGCCGTCCTTGAAGTTCAGGGGGAGCACGCCCATGCCAACGAGGTTGGAGCGGTGGATGCGCTCGAAGGACTCGCTGATGACGGCGCGGACGCCGAGGAGCAACGTGCCCTTGGCGGCCCAGTCACGGCTGGAGCCCATGCCGTAGTCCTTGCCCGCGAGGACGACGAGGGGGGTGCTTTCCTTCTTGTAGTTGAGGGAGGCGTCGAAGATGGTGGCGAGTTTGCCTTCGCCGGCCTTGCTGAAGTCCGCCGTCCACCAGCCTTCCTTGACCTTGCCGCCCTCCATCGCGAGGCGGTTCTTGACGCGGACGTTGGCGAAGGTGCCGCGGGTCATGACGCGGTCGTTGCCGCGGCGGGAGCCGTAGGAGTTGAACTCGCTGCGGGGCACGCCCAGGCTCTTGAGGTACTCGCCGGCGGGGCTCTTCTCGGCAATGTCGCCGGCGGGGGAGATGTGGTCGGTGGTGATGGAGTCGCCGACGTACGCGAGGCAGCGTGCGCCCTTGATGGGGCGGGGCGCGCCGGGCTTGTCGCTCATGCCGTCGAAGTAGGGCGGGTGCTGGATGTACGTGGACTTGTCGTTCCACTTGTACTGGTCGCTCTTGCTGACGGGGACCTTGTTCCACGTTTCGTTGGCGGTGAAGACCTTGCCGTACTGGGCCTTGAACTGGCCGGGCTCGATGGCCTTGGCCTTGACTGCGGCGATTTCGGCGTTGGTGGGCCAGATGTCCTTCAGGTAGACCGGCTTGCCGTCCTTGGTGGTGGCGAGGGGTTCGGTGGCGAGGTCGATGACGACGCTGCCGGCGATGGCGTACGCGACGCAGAGGGGCGGGCTGGCGAGGTAGTTGGCCTTGACGAACGGGTGGACGCGGCCCTCGAAGTTGCGGTTGCCGCTGAGGACGCTCGCGGCGACGAGGTCTGCCTCCTTGATGGCGGCTTCGACTTCCTCGGGGAGCGGGCCGGAGTTGCCGATGCAGGTGGTGCAGCCGTAGCCGACGGTGTGGAAGCCCAGGGCGTTGAGGTCTTCGGTGAGACCGCCCTTGTCGAGGTAGTCGGTGACGACCTTGGAGCCTGGGGCGAGGCTGGTCTTGACCCAGGGCTTGCGGGTGAGGCCCAGGGCGCGTGCCTTGCGGGCGACGAGGCCGGCGGCGATCAGGACATCGGGGTTGCTGGTGTTGGTGCAGGATGTGATGGCGGCGATGACGACTGCGCCGTGCGTGATGGTGCTGGTGCCCCCCGCGCCACCCTCGGGCATGCTCTGGGCGGTGTGCTTGATGGTGGCCTTGGAGCCGAAGATCTTCTCGGCGGGCAGGCCGAAGCCGGCGTTGCCCATCGGCGCGCCCAGGCTCTTGAGGAACTCGGCTTTCGCGTTCTTGAGTTCGACGCGGTCCTGCGGGCGCTTGGGGCCGGCCATGCTGGGCTGCACGGTGGAGAGGTCGAGTTCCAGGATGTCGGTGAACTCTGGCTCGGGGCTCGCGGGCGTCCAGAACATGCCTTGCGCCTTGCAGTAGGCTTCGGTGAGGGCGACGGTGGCCTCATCACGCCCGGTGAAACGCATGTAGTCGAGCGTCACGCTGTCCACGGGGAAGAATCCGATCGTCGCGCCGTATTCGGGGGCCATGTTGGCGATGGTGGCGCGGTCGGGGACGCTCAGGGCCGGCAGCCCATCGCCAAAGAACTCGACGAACTTGTCGACGACGCCCTTCTTGCGGAGCATCTGGGTGACGGTGAGGACGAGGTCGGTGGCGGTGGTGCCCTCGGGGAGTTTGCCCTTGAGGCGGAAGCCGATGACGTCGGGCGTGAGCATGTAAATGGGCTGGCCCAGCATCACGGCTTCGGCTTCGATGCCGCCTACGCCCCAGCCGACGACGCCCAGGCCGTTGATCATGGTTGTGTGGCTGTCGGTGCCGACGCAGGAGTCGGGGTAGGCGACGGTGGTGCCGTCGGCGTGCTGCTTCGTCCACACGGCCTTCGCGAGGTACTCCAGGTTGACCTGGTGGACGATGCCGGTGGCGGGGGGCACGCAGCGGAAGTTACTGAGGCTCTGCTGGCCCCACTTGAGGAACTCGTAACGTTCGTTGTTGCGTTCGAACTCCTTGGCCGCGTTGATCGTGAGGGCGACCTTGCTGCCGAAGGCGTCTACCTGCACGCTGTGGTCGATGACCAGGTCGCAGGGGACGAGGGGGTTGATGAGGTTGGGGTCGCCGCCCAGGGCTTTCATGGCGTCGCGCATAGCGGCGAGGTCGACGACGCAGGGGACGCCGGTGAAGTCCTGCAGCACCACGCGGGCGGGCATGAAGGGCAGTTCTTCCTTGGTGGTGCTCTTGGGGTTGTAGTTGGCGAGGCCGGAGACGTCGTCGTCGGTGACGATGAAGCCGTCGACGTTGCGGAGCATGGCTTCGAGCAGGACCTTGATCGAGATGGGGAGTTTGTCGACGTGGCCCACACGCTGCTGCTTCAGGGCTTCGAGCGAGTAGTAGGTGTACTCGCCGTGGGCGGTCTTGAGGGTCTTGCGGGACTGGAAGGGGTTTGCCGGGGAGGTGGGGGCGGCCATGGCTTGATCCTTTGGGTGGTGGGTGAGAACGCGTCACCGTAGTCATGGATCGGCATGAAGCGAGTGAATGGTAATGCGCAGTTCAATAACACATGCTTATCAGCGACGCATCCCCGCCGCGCGCGGGCGCATGAAAAAGGCCCGGCTGGAGAGCCGGGCCTTGGTGAGCGTGTCGAGTTGGATCAGATCGAGGTGAGCGGGGTGGCGATGCCGAAGGGCACGCCCGCGGCGCCCCAGCCGCCGCCGAGGAAGAGGTCGTAGTGGGTGAGGGTGGAGACGAAGGGCTGGGCGGAGGAGGCCTCGATACCGAAGAAGGCCGGGCCGCTCGCGCTTCCGTCGGCCCGCTGCAGGACGGCGGCGGACTCGTGGAGGCGGACTTCGCGGAAGCCGCCGGCGGGGATGGACACGTTGATCGTGCGGACCTGGTCGGCCTGGCCGACGCGGTCAAAGAAGCGGAGGGTGATGGTGACGTTGTTGGTGACGCCGCTGGGGTTGTAGAAGTGGAGCCACTCGAAGTAGAGGCTGCCGGCGGACGCGGAGTTGATGAAGGCGTCGCCGAAGTAGGCGCGGGTGCCGGCCGCGGCCTGGGCCGTGGAGGCGTCCGCGTCGCCCAGGCGTTCCTGGAAGGCGAGCTGGTAGACGGGCACGTTGGATGTGTACTTGAGGCCCACGGTCTGGCCGCTGACGATGCCCAAGCTGCTGCCGGAGACGCGAGTGGTGCGGCCGGGCTGCAGGGTGACGGTGCGGGTGAACTGCGGGAGTGTGGCGTTGACGTAGTTGCCCGTGATGGTGACGGTGGCGGGGCTGGTGCCGGGGTTGAAGAAGGTGAGTTCGGACGTGATGCCACTGCCGGAGGTGAGGTTGGTCACGGCGCCCTTGGTGGTGCCGCCGCTGGCGTCGCCCAGGATGGCGAAGGCGGACTGGTTGATGCGGTAGTGGGTGAGGCTGGCGACGATGCCCTCGAAGCTGGGCTGGTTCACGGAGTCGAACGCCTCGGCACGGATGACAGCGCTGAACACCCCGCGGCCGAGCTGCGAGTATTCGTCCAGCCCGAAGCCCGACCGGCGGCCGGCACCGACGCGGCGCGGGGCGAGGTTGCCCTGGCTGTCGGTGTCGCCCAGGGTGACGACGGTGCCGTCGTTGAGGTAGACGTCGATGTACATCCCGATGTCGAAGGAGTGGGGGTTGTAGACGGGGAAGAAGTCGAGGACGGAGCCGGGGTCACGCTCGACGCGTGCGAAGGCCCAGTTGGCGCTGACCTTGTCGGTGAAGGCGTCGCCGGTGGAGCGGCCGAAGTCGTAGTGCGACATCGTGGCGCCGAGCGGCTGGATCGTCGAGGGATCGACGGGCTGGCCGTTGACGGTGTCGGGGATGGTCCACTCGATGATGACGGAGTAGGCGACGTTCTGGCGGACGGTGAAGTCGCTGTAGAAGGAGTCGCCATCGGGGCGGGTGATGGTGACGCCGTCGCGCAGGTTGGCGCCGATGGTGCGGGTGGGGAAGACGGTCTCGAGGTCGCCCGAGTCGTAGCGGAGCCGGACGGTGTAGTTGATCGGGAATGGGTTGGGGTTCACGATCGGGACGAACTCGGAGATGACGTTGGTGGCGAAGCCCTCGGGGAAGACCAGGCGGTTGACGGCGGGCTGGGTATCGACCTCAACGAGGTAGGAGCCCGTGGAATCGCCCAAGCCATCCACCAGGATGAAGTACTCGATGCCCGCGGCGCTGGAGAAGGAGGTGTTGGCCGTCGAGCCGGCGGTGCCGTCCTGGTCGAAGGCGACGCGGATGAACTGCGAAGAGTTGTTGGGGTTGCGGCGCAGGACTTCGACCGAGGCGTCGAGCAGCGAGCCCTGGGGCGTCGAGATGCGGACGAAGACCACGCCCGGGGCGATGGTGGTGAAGGAGTAGAGGTCGCGGTCGGTCGCCGGCGAGATCTCCGGCGTCTGGCTGTTGGTGGTGTTGAGGCTGGTGCCGTTGCCGTCGCGGGAGTTGAGGACGATGACGGTGGGGTTGTTGAAGTCGATGGCGCTGGGGTCGGTGCCGCCACCGCCGCCACCGCCTGTGCCCGCCGGGCCCTGAACGACGACGTTGTACTCACCAACGTCCGTGGAGCCGGAGAGGGAGATGGCCTCGACCAGGATGTAGAAGACCGAGCCGATGTTGACCGTGCCAAGGTCGAAGATCACCGCGCCGGCGACGGCGTCGGACGAATCATCGGCGATGGGGGTCGTCAGGTTGGCAGAGGAGAAGATGCGGACGCGGGTCGCGAGGTTGCCCGAGTCGGCGTTGAAGGGCGTGATGGTGACGGTGTGGGCGCCGGTGCGGAGGACCGTGAAGGTGAAGAGGTCGGTGTCGCCCGCGGGGTTGATGCGGGCGTTGCCCACGTCGTTTCCGGCGTTGCCGCCGATCTGGCCGCGGCCAGTCGTGGAGTTGAAACCGATAGCGGTTGCGATGTTCCACTCGGTGGCGTTGGCGTGGTCGTCCACCGGCGGGGCCTGGAAGGTGAGGATGTAGGCACCGGTATCGGTCGCGACGAGGTTGACGCTGTCGGGGTTGTTGAAGCCCTCGATGACAACAAAGAGACGCGTGCCACGGGCGGCCGTCAGCGTGACGCTGGCGGTGGAGACCGAGGTGTCGTCGCCGGTGTCCTGGGCCAGGATGTTGGCGTTGTTGTCCAGGACGGTGATACGGGGCCGGATGATGCTGCCGAGCGCCGTGTTGTTCGAGACGCTGAAGGACACCGTGCCGCTGGCGGGCACGACCATTGTGAAGAGGTCGTCGTCGTCGAGCACCTCGATGCTGCCGGTCTGCGTGCCGTCGCCCAGGAGCGGGTCCAGTTGCAGGGGCGTTGCGAGGGAGAACTCGGCGGTGTCGTAGACGTTGTCGCGGTCGGGGTCGCCGTCCGGGTGATCATCGGTCTGCGGGAACGTTGCGGTGAGCGTGTACCGGCCGGTGCCGCCGAGCGGGTCGGCGGACTGCACGACGATGTAGTAGTAGGGGTAGGTGCGTTCGGGCCCGGTGGCGGGGATGACCGTGCGGTCGTTGTAGAGGCCCCAGCTTGTCTGGGAGTTGGGGTTGCCGGGTGCGACGTTGTCGTTGAATGCGACGCGCTTGATGTAGGGCTTGCCGACCTCGTCCTCCATGACCTCGTAGATGGTCACGGTGGGGTCGAGCGTGGTGTCCTGCTGGGTGACGTTGAACGTCACGTTCTCGCTGAAGGGGAACTGAACGCGGAAGACGTCGGAGTCGCCGGTGCGCTCGATGTTGCCGGTGACGGAGCCCTGGCCCTGGAAGTCGAAGAGGGGCAGGTCCTGTGCGTTCCACCACTTGTACGTATCGGCGTAGTCATCCACCTGCGGCGGGAGTGTGAACGCGAGGTTGTACGCACCTTCCGATCCGCCCTGACCCTCGACGTACAGGATCAGTTCCTGGCCCTGGATGACCGTGAAGGTCAGGAGGGCCGAGCCGTCGTTCTGCGCTGCGCTGGTCGCCAGCGCCGTGCCGTTCGTCGGGTTCAGAAGGAACATGCGGCCGTTCAGCGTGCTGCCGGCGGGCTTGGTCAGGCGGACGGACATCTGGCCGTTGCCGATCGCGAAGAGGCGGAAGACGTCGTTGTCGACCTGCACGGGCGAGCCAAAGTTGTCGATCACGCCGGAGGCAGTGCCTCGGCCGTTGAGGGGGTTGCCGATGTCCTCGTTGATGAGGACGGGCGAGCCCTGCGACAGGCCTTGGGCGAAGTTCGGGTGATCGTCCTGGACGGGGAAGCCGCCCTCGAAGCCGCTGTTGAGGCGCGGCAGCTGGTTGACGATGAGGTTGTACGAGCCGATCGCGTCGCGGTTGTCGATTTCGCGCTCGATGTTCTCGACGCGGCGGTCCGGGTTGTCGGGGTCGTTGCCGTCGGGCGGGAGCGTGCGGTCGCCGATCTTGTACCGCTGGGCGCTCTCGACCTGGATGTAGTAGCGGTCGCCGGCGACCACGTTGATGACGACGCGCGGGTCCTTCTGGCCGAAGACGCCGGTGATGGAGCCCACGTCGACCTGGTCGCCCAGGAACTGCCATGTGTTGCTGCCGGACAGCCCCTCAACCTTGACGGTTGCGCTGTCGTCGTTATAGGCGACCTGCGTGAAGTCGTTGCGGAAGACGCGGAGCGCGGCGTCGAGCCTGCTGTTGTACGTCTTGTTGCTGCCCGCGAACCCGCTGTCGAGCTCGCCGAACTGGTCCGCCAGGAAGAGCGTGCTGACTCGCAGCTCGACGGTGCCGGTGTACTGCGCCTCGAACGTGTAGAGGTCCGTGTCTTCCAGGGAGTTGATGAGCCCGAGGTCGCCGCCGAGCTGGACGCCGCCACGGAAGGGGCTTACGCGGCGGGTGATGAAGTTGCGGCCCGAGAAGACCGGCGGGGGCTGCGACGAGTTCACGGTCAGGTCGACATCGCCGGTGGCGAGCGGCGTGACCAGCCGCATGGCGTTGGCGAAGTCGCCCTCGTCGGGTTCTTCGAAGGACTGGCTCGGGATGGCGACGATGTCTTCCTTCGTGCCGTTGCCGTCCCAATCGACGAGCCCGGCGTCGGTGGTGACGGTGATCGAATAACGTCCGGTGCCGCCGCGGTCGGTGGGGTTCTCGTCCGAACCCGCGTAGTCCGAGACTTCGATGTAGTACACCTCGCCGCCCCACACCTGGATGCCGTCCAGCTCGGTGTTGCGGTCGGGGGTGCTCGTCGAGGGATCCACCATGCCCGCGGGGTCGGGTGCGGTGGGGTCGATTGTCTCGCTTCCAGGGCGGTCGAAGCCGTACACCAGGGTGCCGCGCGAGTCGTAGACACGGACGCGGGCGTTGATGAACGAGTTCTCGATGCCGGCTGCGGCGATGGAGAGACGGGTCGCGGGCTTGTCGTGGCGGTCGTACTGCCCGTCGATGCCGTCGTCGAAGACGGTGAGGGAGAAGACCGATGCGGGCGCGAGGTCCGCGTCGGCGTACTCGACGCCGCCGTTGAGGGCGGACCAAGTGAAGCCGTCGTCCGGGAAGAGCGGGCCGGTGGTCGCCGACCGCATGGCGACGTGGTTCGCCGGTATGAACTGGAGGCCGTTGTTGGTGGCCAGCGTGAAGTCACCGCCGGCGTAGAGCACCTGCTGGTTGGAGACGCCCGAGTCGAGGGCGTCCTCGATGCCGGGCTCCTGCGCGTCGGCCGTCACGGCGAGGGCGCGGACGGGTGCATCAAACCCGCCGAGGTAGTTGAGGTCTTCGCCCGTCCAGCCGGCAATGAAGTCCGAAAGGTTGGCGCCGCCGGTGTCGAGCCCGAAGAACTCGCCGCCGAAGACGAGCAGCGGGACGGGATCCACCTGTTCGAGATTGATGCGAGGGCGCTGCCACACGGTCATGGCACGGACGGGGTCGTTGAGCTGCTGTCCGGTGTCGTCCACGAACGCTTCCCAGAGGAGCTGGGGCTCGTAGGTCTCGGCTTCGATGTCCTGCGTGATGTCGACGCGACCCCACTGGACGATGTTGTTGGCGGTGATGCCGCCCGCAGAGTCGAAGTCGCCGCCGATGATGAGCACCTGCTGCTCTTCCGCGGGGCCGTTGTCGTCGGGATCAGGATCGGTGAAGACCTGGAGGGAGTAGACGGTGCCGGTCTGCAGGCCCTTGCGGATCGCGTATGGCGGCCACGGCGTGCCGGACGTTGGCAGATCAAAGAAGTGGCCGTTAAATGCCCACAACGCGTTCTGCTCGTTCACCGGCCAGACCGTGGCGTTGACGGTCAGCTTGCCACCGATCCAGAGGCTGAGCGGCGCATCCGGCGGATCGAGCACTTCGCCCAGCGGTGGGTCGTTGTCGGGCTGGTCTTCGCGGCCGTCGCCCGAGTCGGGCGGGTTGTACACCGCGAGCGCGTACACCTCTCCCGAAACGACCAGGTCGGCAGCAAAGTCGCCCGCACCGATGACCCGCTCCCACCCGCCGTTGAAGCGTGCGAGCGCCGGGGCAGGTGCGCCGTTCACCGTGGTGAACGACCCGCCCATGTAGAGCAGCGGCACGTCGCCGTCGATGTCCGGGAGCTGCGTGGCGGGGCCGTCGTTGCCGTCGGGGTCGAAGGTCGTGCCGGAGAACTCGGCGAAAGCACGCACGGGTCCGTTGGTGTCGCCCAGTTCGTTGGACCACTGGTACTTGCCGGCGGTGGCGTTGAAGCGCCAGGCCGCAAGGTTGGTCATGATCACCGGGCCGAAGGGGCTTGGGATGACCAGCTCGAAGTCGCCGCCCACCACCAGCACGTCTGGGGTCTGGGTGTCGTTGTCGTCATCCCATGACCAAGAGGCGTACACCTCCGCCCGGCCGGTGCCGGCCGTGGCCGGGTTGTCGCGGAAGCCGTAGAACACGCCGAAGTCGGCGTCAAAGTCCTGGCGGCCGGTGTACCAGTAGTCCGCGGCGTCCCAGATCGTGAGGTTGCGGGAGTTGACCGGGAACGGGGTGTTGAGGTCCGCGTGGTCGAACGCGCCGCCGATGTACAGGGCGTTGCCCTGATCGTCGTCGTTACCGGCGTAGGTGTCCAGCATGTCCCACGGCGCCGTGAACATGAAGATGTCGCGGTCGCCCGAGTCGTACAGGCGGCCACCGCTCACGGCGGTCTGGCGCAGGCCACGGTCACGGACGGGGTTGTTGTCGGAGTCGAACGTGAGGAACGGGTTGCCGAAGTTCAGCGGTGTCGCCTGCTGGCGCTCAAGTTCGGAGAGCAGGGGCGTGGCGGGCGCGGTGGGGTTGGTGGGCGAATTCGCGTGGTCGTCCACACCGGCATCGAAGGTGTGCTGCGTCTCGATCCACAGCGCGAACTGCGTGCCCGACCGCTCCTGGAAGTTGTCGACAACGATAAAGTAACGGTCGCCGCCGATGAGCTGGACTTCGACCTGCGCGTTGAGACCGTTGAAGTTGTCGTTGTAGCCGACCTGCACGCCCGCCGAGTTGTAGATGCGGACGGCGGGGTCGGCGATCGGATCAAGGCCCGTGGGCGTGACGCTGATGAACGCGCGGCCGTTGCCGACGACCTCGAACTCAAAGAGCGAGGTGTCGAACACGGGGGCACCCATGACGGGGCTGGGCGGGGGTGCGGACTGGTTGAATCCGGCCAGCGCCCCGCTGGGCACACCGCCGCGGCGGGTGACGCGGTTGAGCGGGATGGCATCAGCCACGGCGTCCATGACCAGGAAGAAGGGGCCGGTGGACTTCTGGAGGTTGAACGCGTTCTGCGAAGGCGTGACGCGGTTGAGCACCGAGTCGCTGCGGACGCGGATGTAGAACGTGTCGCCGGGAGTTGCGCGGAAGGCGACGAAAGCGTCGTTGAGGTTGCCAGTGTCGGAATTGGACGTGACGAGTGCGCCGGCGGCGTTGTAGACCTCCATGCGCGTGTCGAGCCGGTTGTCGAGGTTGGTCTGGGTGGACTGGGCGTTCACGGTGACCAGGCCGTCCCAGATGTCGTCGTTGCCCACATCCCAGCGGTAGATGATCTCGTCCTGCCGCAGGCGGTTGGCGATGGGGCCGGTGCCGCCGAGCTGGCCGAGCACCGCGCGCTGCTGCGCGGGGTCGAGACCAAACTGGGTCGCGACGCCGCTGGGCGGGTCGCCGTCTTCGCCGATCGAGAACGCGGCGTTGGTGGTGTGGACGCGGAGGGAGTAGGGGCCCGACGCGCTCGTCTCGCTGGAGACCTGGAAGAAGTACTGCTCGCCCGCAACGGCGATGAAGCTGGCCCAGCCGTCGGGCTGCAGGCCGCTCGTCAGCGTGCCGTTGTCGTTGCCGGAGGCGATGAGCTGCTGGGACGAGTTGTACACCCGCACGGCGGTGTTGAGGGCGAAGTTCGACTCGTTGGAGGTGTCCGCGAGCACGCTCACGAATCCGGACGTCGTGGCCGTCCACGTGAACGTGTCGTTGTTCGTGGAGGGCTGCGCAGGGTTGATGGCCTGCGCGGAGCTGATGACGCCCGCGCTGTTCGCGGCGGGGAGCGTCAGCGGTGCCAGGAACGAGCCCTCCAGCAACTGGCGGGACTCAAGGTGCTCGACGTGCGAAGTGCTTCGCCCCGTGCCCAGCGCCCTGCCCACACGCTGCGTGAACCAGCGGACCCAGCGACGCTTTTCGCGCACCTTGCCGAAGGACCCCTGGGAGGAGGAGTGAAGGGAGAAAGAACGAATGTCCCTGCTGTTCATGGGAGGCTCCAACTCGACCACAACTGTGCCACGCAACCGCCCTCATGCTGCGCCTGGGGCGGGAAGGCCTGGCTCATCCTTGCTGGCCTTGTGCGAACGACGCCCGCGCGGGCTCGCTCGTGTGCGCCACGCGCTTTGCAGCGGCGTGCGCGGTTCGGGGCGGCGTCCGGCCACCTCGACGGGCAACAGGATAACAGATTCCGACGCTCAGTGCCAGTGAGTCCGCTGACGGAGTGTCCGGGGCATCCCTAACAATCACCGTCCCGCATGTTCGTCGCGTCGCGTTCCGTCCCGATGCCACAGACGGTTCGCACCCAAAGCCGGGTGTGTTGCGGTGTCCCTCGATTGCCGCGGCGATCAATCGTTCCGGGTGCCGGCGGAGCGCAGGGTCCGTTCGACGGCGGAAAGCGCCAGGATGTCCGCAGAGTCGTAGAGCGGGCAGGGCGATTCCTCCGAGGAGACCACCAGCGGGATTTCACTCGACGCGAGGATGACCGCCTCGCACCCGCGCTTGCAGAGGTTGTGGATGATCGTCCCGAGCAGTTCGCGTGACTCGGGGCGTGCGTCGCCGTAGATTAGCTCACCGAAAATAATCTGGTCAACCGCGTCGGCCTCGGCGTCATCGGGTGCGAGCACGCGGATCCCGCGCAGTCCCAGGTGTGTCTGGTATGTGGACGAGTGCGTGACCAGTTTGGTGCCCAGGATGCCCACCGTCCGACGGTTGTCCTTCTGAACGGCCTCGCCGACGAGGTCGGGCATGGTCAGCCAGGGCACGGGGCTGCCGACCTCGGCGAGTTGCACGCCGTGCTGCACCGCGTTGTCGGGCGTGAGGCAGAACGACGCGCCGCAGCGCGAGAGGAGGTCGGCCGAGCGGCGCAGCAGCTTGCCGACGCCGTGCCAGTCGTCGCGCCGGATGGCCTCGATGTACATCGCGAGCGGCTCGTTGTGCAGGCTGATGCGGGGCTGATCATTGGGAGCGCGCAGCCTTGACGCGTGGCGCGCAACCAGGCGGTAGAAGAGTGCCGCGCCCTCCGGGCTGACCCCCACGATGCCGATATGGCTGCTCAACGTGGATCCCTTTCATGGGAACTGCGTGTGTGTGCGCACAGAATGTAGCAGGAATTCGACCGCCCGGGGGGTGTCGTTGTCAACCGAGTCCGCCGCCGGTCCCTCCGGACGGGGGAAACTACAGTGCGAACCGTGAACGACCCGTTCGAAATCCTCGGACTACCCAAGCGGTTCGAGCTGTCGCCGCGGGATGTGGAGCGGGCGTACCTCGCGCGTTCCGCCGGGATGCACCCGGACGCGGGAGGCGAGGGGACCGGGCAAGCCGCGCTGAATGACGCTCGCGACGTGCTGCTGAACACCGAGGCCCGCGCGGAAGCGTTGCTCTTGGCGATGGGGGGGAAAGGAAAGTCCGAAGACAAGTCCCTCCCGGGCGGCTTCCTCGTGGAGATGATGGAAACGCGGGAGGCCATGGAATCGGCGTCGTCGGACGCGGAGCGATTGAAGTGGCGTGACTGGGCCATGGAGCAGCGGGGGGCGTTTGAGCGGGCGGTGGGCGAATTGTTCCGGCTTGCGGAGGTGGACCGGACGGCCCTGCACAGCGTCCGGTGCCAGCTCAACGCATGGCGGTACATCGAGCGGATGATCGAACAGTTGGACCCTTCGCACGACTCCAATCAGGCCGACTTCAAGGGGAGCCGCTGACATGCCGCAGGTGGGCCTGGGCATTGTCGCGATGGTGCTGCTCCCGGCGCTGGTGCTGGTGTCCGCGTTGTGCTCGGGAAGCGAGACGGCGTTCTTCAGCCTGACGCACGCCGATCGTTTGCGCCTGCGCAAGTCGCACCCGGGCGTGTACGGCATCGTGCACCAACTGATGGCCCAGCCCCGCGCGCTGCTGGTCGCGATCCTGCTGCTGAACGTGACGGTCAACACGGCGTACTTCACGCTCGCGGGCATTGTGGGGAAGAGTCTCTTCGAGAATTCTCCCGCCGGTGCTGTGGCGTTCTCGCTGGGGTGCGTGATGGTGCTGATCCTGTTTGGGGAGGTGCTCCCCAAGGCGCTGGCCGCGGTGCACCGGCTGCCGGTGTGCAGGATCATGGCTGTGCCCGTGTGGGGGTGGTACCGGCTGATCGGGCCGCTGCGCGTGGTGCTCGACGGCGTCATCGTGGGCCCGCTCTCGAGGCTCTTCCGTCCCGCCGGCAAGGGGGAGGCGCGGAGCCTGACGGCCGAAGACCTCAGCAACCTGCTGGAACTCGGTCAGTCCCAGGGTGTGCTGCGGGAGAGCGAGCAGCAACTGCTCGCCGACGTCGTGGAGCTGGGCACGCTCCGTGTCCGCGATGTGATGACGCCCCGTGTGGACGTCGCATGGCTGAACGCGACCGATACCAGCCAGGAGCTGCTCGCGATCGCACGTGAGACCGGCTTCACAAGGTACCCGGTGTGCCGCGGCGCTTTCAACGAGCGACAGATCGTGGGCATAGTGAATGTTCAGCACGTTTTCCCGCAGCTCAAGAAGAGCGGCGCGGGGGCACGGTTGCCCCTTGCAGGGCTTGTGGAGCCTGTCCGGTTTGTCCCGGAGCGCGCGAAGGTCGATCAATTGCTCGAGCACTTCCGCAGTACACGATCGGACGTTGCGGTGGTCGTCAGTGAGCACGGCGACGTCGCGGGCATGGTCCAGGTGGACGATGTGATTGGCGAGCTCGTCAAGTTTGCTGAGGCTTCTCAGGAAGCGGGCGAGTCGAGCGTGCGAAGGATCGACCAGAACACATGGGAGGTACCGGGCCGCCTGAGTGTGCGAGATTGGGAGGAGTTCTTTGAGCCGGTGGGGCGTGAGCGCCACGCCGGTGTGAGCACGGTTGCCGGGCTGATCCTTGCACGCCTCGGGCACGTCCCCAAGGTGGGGGAGCGGGTGCACATCAGCAACATGGTGATGCGGGTCGAGGCGATGAAGGGCCGCACCATCGAGCGCGTCAGCGTGCGGCTGGCGGATGGCGCGAACGGGGGTGAGGCGTGATGCTGCTCACAGCCATCCCCATCCACACGGTGCCCGCGCCCGACCGCTGGGAGACCCTCGCGGTCTGGGCGGTCTGGTGGATCGTCGTCATCCTTGCGGTGCTCGCCTCTTCCCTGTGCAGCGGGCTTGAACTGGGTGTGTACTCGGTCAACCGCGTGCGGCTGGATCTCCGGGCGGCCCGCACGCCGCCGGACCGGTCTGCGCGGACGCTGAAGTCCGAGCTCGAGCGCCCCGCCCGAGTCCTGGCCACGCTGCTCATTGCCAACAACGTCGTGAACGCTGTCGCTGCGGAAGGCACGGCCCGGCTGTTGGGGATGAGCGGGTACTCGACGACGACGGTCGCAATCATTACCACGTGCGTGCTCTCGCCCGTGCTTTTCATTGCAGGGGACGCGCTGCCGAAGGAACTGTTCCGGGTCGAGGCCGACAAGCTGGTGCCCATGCTCGCGGCACCGTTGCGATGGGTGCGCGGTCTGTTCACCATCACCGGGGTTCTGCCCCTGGTCCAGCTTTTCAGCAGCCTGCTCGAACGTGTGCTGCGCCTGCCCGCCGACTCGGCGGACGACGCCAGGCAACGCATCGCGCTCCTGCTGAAGGAAGGCGCGGGCCACGGCGTGCTGAGCGAATCGCAGGTCACCCTCGTGGACCGTGCCCTGGCATTCCACGGTGTTCGCGTGGCGGACGAAATGACTCCGTGGAGTGACGTCAAGGTCCTTCCCGCGTCGGCGGAGCGGTCGCGCCTGCTCGAACTCGTCGGCCCGTCCGAGCACGCGTTCTTCCCGTGCGTGGACCGTGCGGGCAAGGTCGTGGGTGTCATCCGCCAGCTCGACCTGTTTACTCAGACCAAGAAGTCCGGTGCGGAACTCGTCATCTCGGTTCCCCGGGTCCGGCCCCACACGCCCGCCCGCGAGGCCCTCTCGCAGTTGAGACAGAAACGAACTCGAATCGCGATCGTCGAGGACGCGGCGGGCCGCCCCGTCGGCATTGTGACAGCGAAGGACCTCGTGGAGCCGCTCACGGGCGAGCTCGCGGGGCTGTAGCGACCGATTCGGTACAATCGGAGATGGAACAGCAGCCCCGGCGTCGCAAGTGGTCGTTCGTGCTGGTCATCCTCGTGGCGCTGCTCGCGTTCACGATGGTGATGCGCAACGGCACCCCGATGCCCCCGGCGTTTGACAAGACTGTGACACTCGCGCAGGCAACTTCGCAGGCCGCCCAGACCGGCAAGCCCGTGCTCGTGTTCGCGACCGCCGATTGGTGCGGGCCGTGCCAGTCGTTCAAGAAGAACGCGCTCCAGGACAAGACTGTCGAGCAGTGGATCACGATCAACACCCATGCCGTCTACCTCGACTGCACCAAGGCGGTGCCCGAAGAGGCGAAGGACCTGCCCATCAACGCGCTGCCAACACTGCTGCTTCTACGCAATGGCAAGCCGGTGGCATCTCTGGAGGGTGCAGAGCCCGCCAAGACCGTGATCGCATGGTTCGAGGCCAACGCGGGCGCACTCAATGATGAGAAGGCCAAGTCCGGAGGATAATCCGGGCTGGTTCCGCGACGCTACTCAAGGGGATTGACGAAGAGGCCCGTCGCCAGCTTCGGGTAGAAGAACGTGCTCTTCTGCGGCATGAGCTGGTTTGCGCGGCTCACGTCCTTCACCGCTTGCAAGGGAGTTGGCCGCACCAGCACCGCCACCTGCGCGAAACCCGCGCCGCCGCCCGCGCCGGTTTCCGCGCCCTTGCCGATGGCGTCAACTTCCTCAACCGTGTGCGGGAACGCCCACTTCACGGGCTGGCCGCCGTTGAGCGCACCCTGGCACACCTGCTCCACAATCACGTACTGGCAGAACGCGACCGACAGGTCGCGCCAGGCCTTGGGCTTCTCTGGGAAACGGGCCGCGAGCGCATCGGGGTTCACCGGTGCCGCGAGGAACCCACGCCTGGTCTTGAAGTCCCAGAGCGCGAACCGCTGGTGTCCAAGCCGGTGGACGCTGTGCAGCGAGTTGTACACGGCCCGGATGTCGCCCGCCGCGGGCTCGCAGCGGATGCTGCTGGCACTCTTGGCGATGAAACTCTCGATCGAGTAGTCCTTCATGCCGCCGAGCACGCGGTGCGTGGGCCAAATGACTAGCCCGGGGTCGCTCATGCCCACCAGCACCATCATGCTCCGCCGCGCCGGGTGGTTCGCGGGCACAGGGCCCTGAGACTCCATCTGCTTCAGGTAGTTGATCTGCGTTGTGTACCGGTGGTGGCCATCAGCGATGAAGATGTCCTCGCCCGCGAGTGCGTCCTTGTAGGCATTGATCGTCGCGCTGTCGGAGATGGTCCACACCTCGTGCAGCACGTTGTCAGTCGTCATGCGAGCGGTCATGTCCGCGGGCCGTGTGGCCATCACGTCGCGCACGATGCGTGTCGCGGTGCCGCTCTCGTCCGCGAAGAGCCCGAAGATGGGCGAGAGCTGCGTCTTCGTCGCCTTCATCAGCGCAAAGCGGTCTTCCTTGGGGCCGCTGAAGGTCTCCTCATGAGGCAGGATGCCGCCGCCCTCGCGCGGACCGAAGGGCACGACTTCCGTTGTGCACGCCATGCCGCAGCGCTGGTGCGTGGCTCCGTCCTCGCCCTGGAACGTCTGGCGGTAGGCGAAGATGACGGGCTGGGACGCCTTGGTGAGCGTGCCATCCTTCAACAACGCGTTCAGCGCGGCCGCCGCGCCCTCGTACGCGCTGGTCGGGCCCAGTTCCTTCGCGGGCGTGTGCGGCAGGTCGATGCCCACGATGTTCTTCGCATTCCGCGCCAGCAGGCCGCCCTTGCCGGCGGAGTCGAGCACGTCGTACGGTGGCGCGATGAGTGCGGACGCGTCACCGCGGCCGGACAGGAACTGGATGGCGTGGAAAGGGAAGACCTGGGGCATCAGCGTTCTCCTAGCCGCCGGCGCGTGCCCGCCGGAGGGTGATCGGGAGTTTACGGTGGGACCGGGCGCCAATCACGCGGCGCGCGTGGCGAGCACGACACGGTCCAGCCCTTCGTGGTCCTTCAGGAGTTGGACGTTCTTCAGGAGGGCGTTCTGCTTGGCGACTTCGACCGCGTCGATGGCGCGGGACGCGGCGACCTCCACCATCACCAGCCCACCGGGTTTCAGCAGCCGCGGCCCGTCGTTGAGCAGGGGACGCACGAACGCAAGGCCGTCCACCCCGCCCCGCAGCGCGACGTGCGGCTCGTGGTCGAGGACGTTCCGGTCCACCTGACCCGGCCATTCGTCGTCAGGGATGTACGGCGGGTTGCTGACGAGGTAGTCCAGCGACGCATCGGCCGCGGCGGGTGCGAACGAGCTGAGCGCGCCCAGCAGGTTCCCCTCGAGATAGTCCATGCGATCGGCGACGTTGTGCCGCACGGCGTTCTCGCGGGCAACGTCCAGTGCATCGGCGCTGATGTCGGTTGCGACGCACCTCGCCCCGGGCAGGTGTTTCATGAGCGCGATGGCGATGGCCCCGCTGCCGGTGCACACATCGGCGATCAACACTCCCTCGCCGCGGACGGCGGACTCCGCCTGCGTGGGACCGTGCGTGGCCCGGTGGTGCTGCAGAACGTGCTCCACGATCGTCTCGGTGCAGGGGCGCGGGATGAGCACCCGCCGGTCTACCTTGAACGGAAGCCCGAAGAACCACGCCTCACCGACGAGGTACTGCACGGGCTCGTGTTGCAGGGCTCGCGCGACGAGGTCCCGCAGCGTCTCCCTTTCCAACGGCGCCGCCGGCCTGTCGGGGTCCATGTACAGTTTGAGGCGGTCGCAGCCGACGACATGCGCCATGAGCAGCTCCGCGAGCAGCCGGGGTGAATCCAGGTCCTTCTTCGTGAAGGCTGCGCCCATCCACGCAAGAAGTTTGCGCGTGGTCCAGATCGTCTCTGTCTGTGGCACGGTCATGGGAGAGGATACGGGCCCAATGAAAAACGCCCCGCGCGGGCGGGGCGTTGGGAAGTACGTTGTGGCTGGGCCTTACTTGAAGCGGATCTTGTCGGTGCCCATGGCGCCGTGGTCGTCCATGCCGCCTTTGGTGGGGCTGGGTTTGCCGCGCTTGGTGGACGTCTCCTCCTCGGGAGCGCCGACGCCGCCGCCCGGGGCCGCGCTGGTGTCGCCCCACTGGGCGCGCTTGAGGGAGAGGCCGATCTTGCGGTCGGAGCGGTCGACGCGGAGGATCTTGACGTCGATCTCGTCGTTGGCCTTGACGACATCCTGCGGGTTCTCGATCTTCTGATCAGAGAGCTCGGAGATATGGAGCAGACCCTCGAGGTCGGACTCCAGTTCCACGAAGACGCCGAAGTTGGTGATCTTCGTGACCTTGCCGCGGACGACCATGCCGGGCTTGTAGTGCTCGGGGATGGCGTTGATCCACGGGTCCTCGGTGAGCTGCTTGATGCCGAGGCTGATGCGCTGCTTCTCCTTGTCCACCTCGAGCACCACGCACTTGACCTTGTCGCCCTTCTTGAGGACTTCGTTGGGGTGCGTGACCTTCTTGGTCCAGGACATGTCGGAAACGTGGAGCAGGCCGTCGATGCCGGGCTCGATTTCCACGAACGCGCCGTAGTTGGCGAGGTTGCGGACGGTGCCCTCGATGACGGTGGTGGGGGGGTACTTCTCGCCCACCAGCTCCCAGGGGTTGACCTCGGTCTGCTTCATGCCGAGGCTGATTTCCTGCTTGTCCTTGTTGATCTCGAGGACGACGACGTCCACGTCCTGTCCCTGCGCGACCATCTCGGACGGGTGGTTCACGCGGCGTGTCCACGACATCTCGGAGATGTGCACGAGGCCCTCGATGCCGTCCTCAAGCCGCACGAAGACGCCGTAGGACATGACGCTCGTGACTTGGCCGTGGATGCGCGAGCCGACGGGGAACTTCTTCTCGATCTCCTCCCAGGGGCTGGCTTCCTTCTGCTTGAGGCCCAGGGCGATCTTTTCCTTTTCCTTGTCGATGTTGAGGACCTTGACCTCCACCTTCTGGCCCATCTTGAGGAGTTCGCTGGGGTGGTTGATGCGGCTCCATGACATGTCCGTGATGTGGAGCAGGCCGTCGATGCCGCCCAGGTCGATGAACGCGCCGAAGTCGGCGATGTTCTTGACCTCGCCTGCGACAATGTCGCCCTCCTTGAGGGTCTCCATCAGGCGCTTCTTCGCGGAGTCGCGCTCGGTCTCGATCAGCTTGCGGCGCGACACAACAATGTTGCGACGCTCCAGGTCGATCTTGATGACCTCGGCGCGGACCTTCTTGCCAAGGTAGTCGCGGACCTCGCCGGGGCGGCGGATATCCACCTGCGACGCCGGCAGGAAGACCGGCACGCCGATATCGACGAGCAGGCCGCCCTTGATGCTCTTGGTGACCGTGCCCTCAACCACGTCGCCTTCCTTCGTGGTGTCGACGATGCGCTGCCAGGCGATCTGGCGGTCGGCCTTGCGCTTGCTGATCTGGATCAGGCCTTCCTCGTTCTCGAGGCCTTCAAGGAGGACGTCGATCTCGGAGCCGACCTTGACCTCCTGACCCTCGAACTCTTCCTTGGGGATCAGCCCCTCGCTCTTGAGGCCCACCTCGACGACGACATCGTCGCCGGCGTAGCCGATGATCTTGCCCTTGATGAGCTTGCCCGGGGTCAGGTCGCCGGCCTGCTCCTTGAGGAGCGAGTCCATGTAGCCGGCGTTCTTGTCCGCGCCGGCGGTGCGGGGTCCGCCCACGCCTTTCATCAGCGCTTCGAGTTCTGCGTCGGCGAGGCCAAGGGATGCAATCAGCGTTTCATCGATCATGGAACAGACGTCTTTCCGGCGGGGCAACGAGCCCGCCTTCTGCCGGGCGCTGCCAGTGGTGGGTGGCGGCGGTGTCGGCGGCACTCCCGTTCGGAACGGGAGAGGCCCTGAGGGCGCTCATGGTGACTCTTCGGCCGGGCCTCCGGAATGAAGGCGGAACCGGCCCCGGCCCACCCGCCGGGGAGCAAGTTTAGGCGGGGCCGCCGCTGGGAACGCCTCGGTGCGATGCTGGCCCGGGGGCTACCCATGAGGGCTCCTGACGGGATCGCCGACCATATTCAGGAACGGTCGGGTCGGGGGGGCGTACAACTGGCCCGTGACAATGACTGACGTACAACCTGTTGTGGGCATGACCCGAGACTCGACACAGGTTGCGGGCACGGCACCACGCGCCATCGACATCCGCGGCGTCAAGAAGGTGTACTACAAGCCCGACGGCAGTGTGATGGCCGAGGCTCTACGGGGGGTGGATGTCGGCATCGACCGGGGTGAGTACGTTGCCATCATGGGCTCCTCCGGCTCGGGCAAGAGCACGCTCATGAACGTGCTGGGGTGCCTGGACCGCCCGACCAGCGGGCAGTACTTCCTGGACGGCAAGGAAGTTTCCGCGATGAGTGATGAGGAGGTTTCTCGCTACCGCGGTCGCGCGATCGGGTTCGTCTTCCAGGCGTTCAACCTGATCCCGGAACTCACCATCGAAGCGAACGTGGAAGTCCCTCTGTTTTACCAGGGGATGGACGCCAAGCAGCGGCGCGAGCGGGCCATCGAGGCATTGACCATTGTCCAACTTGAGCACCGCCTGGGGCACAGGCCCAGAGAACTTTCCGGCGGCCAAATGCAGCGCGTCGCGATCGCACGGGCGCTTGTGACCCGCCCGGTGCTGCTGCTCGCGGATGAGCCGACGGGCAACCTTGACACCGCCACGGGTCACGCGATCCTTGAAGTGTTCGATTCGCTGTACGCGAAGGGCATGACCATTATCATGGTGACCCACGACCCCAAGGTCTCGGACCGCTGCAAACGCATCGTGCGTCTCGCGGACGGGCTGGTGGAGAGCGACGTCAGGAAGTCCTGAGCGACCCGGAAAACACTATCTCCGCAGGTCCTGTCATGAAGACGTGGTCGCTTTCACGGTCCCAGCGGACCTGAAGGTCACCGCCCGGCAGCGAGATCGTCGCGCTGCGATCCAGGCGGTCCGTCAGCACCCCGGCCACCAGCACCGCGCACGCCCCGGTGCCGCACGCCAGCGTGGGGCCCGCTCCACGCTCCCACGTGCGGACCCGGGCGTGCGTGCGCGAAGCAACTTCCACGAACTGCACGTTCGTGCGCTGCGGGAACGCGTGGTGGTGCTCGATGATCGGGCCGAGCACATGAAGGTCAACCCCGCCGACGCTGTCCACAAAGATCATCGCGTGCGGGTTGCCCATGCTGACGCATGCTGCGCTGCATGCTGGGTGCCCGGGTAGTTCAAGAAGGAGGTCCAGCACGGGGCCGACCTTGGCAATTACAGGAACTTCCTCAGGCGTCAGCCGCGGCGGCCCCATGTCCACCTCTGCTGAGGTGAACGTGCCGGTGGCATCGGCCTTGATGCGGATGTCCAGCGTGCGGAAAGCGCCCGGCCGCCCAACCTGCACCAGGAACGCGCCAGCGGACCCGCGGGCAATGTCCGGGTGTCGCTCGGACACGTACCGCGCGACGCACCGGACCCCGTTCCCGCACATCTCTGCTTCGCTGGCGTCGCAGTTGATGATGCGCATGCGCACTGCGGCCCCGGGCACGGTCGCCGCACAAAGCACCAGCACCCCGTCTGCGCCGACGCCTCGGTGACGATCGCACCAATGCGGTGCCAACGACGCATACCCCAGATCCGCGAGCGACGGGTCCGCGAGGGCATCGATCAGGATGAAGTCGTTGCCCAGCCCGTGGACCTTGGTGAATGGGATGGCGCGTCCGTGCGGCACGCACCATGCTACGCGATCGCACACACGAGTATGGAACTCACCGCCGCCAGCCCACCCACATCGCGATGGCACCCAACAACAGCGGGGGGCCGGCGAACAGCGCGACCGTCCACGGCATCCGCCAGAACGCGTACGCGGCGAAGAGCCCTCCCGCGAACAGCAATGCGCCGCCGACCCGGGGCCACTTCAAGGTGATCGCCGTGAAGCAAACAATGGGCCCGAGGAACATGAGCATGTAAGGCCACGACTTCGCGAAACCGTCGCTGATGCCGTCCACCACCACGAACCACGTCCAGAACCCGGCCCATGCCACGAGCACGCCCCGGAACAGCCAGAGCGGCCATCGCGGGTATCGCTGCACACTTAGCGAACTTGTCCCGTCGCTTGAAAGCAAAGGCGGCACTTCTGACGCGTGAAGGACGGTGTTCATGCGGAGTCTCCCGAACCGTGCAAGATAGTGTATACTAACTATCGATCCGTAGTCAACCTCTCGCGAGAAAACCCGCGAAAGAACGCAAATTCTGGTCATTGGCACCGTTGGCGGCTGTGCGAAGCACCTCAAACCCGCGTGAGCCGTGCGTACTCCAGCACCAGCGTTTTCCTTCCCACGTCGCGGAACTCAACCTCCGCCCGGGCCTGCGGGCCGGGCGTCACGCTCCGGATAGTGCCTGGCCCAAACTGCGGATGCCGAACGGCACATCCCGGCGGGAATTGCGCCGCCAACCCAGACAGCCGCGGCTGCGGAGGTGGAGCCGACGTTGGGCCCCCCAACCGGGGACGGGGCTGATCGCTCCACTCGGTCTCGGCATGGTCGCCAAAGGTGTCGGATTCATCCGACACGGTCAGATTGCCCGCGCCGATCTCGGAGAGGAACCGGCTGGGGATCGTGCGTTCGGAGATGCCGCGGACCGTGCGGTACTTGGCCGCGGTCATCATCAACCGCTTCATGGCGCGTGTCATTCCAACGAAGCAGAGGCGGCGTTCCTCCTCCATCTCGTTGTCGGTGGCGGCCGTGAGGGCCCGCGCGTGCGGCAGCAGCCCCTCCTCCATGCCGACCATCGCGACTGCGGGGAACTCAAGACCCTTGGCCGCGTGCAGCGTCATGAGAGTGACAGATCCGGACGCCGGGTCGATCGAGTCCGCATCGGCGACGAGCGAGACCGACTCCAGGAACGCGCGGAGAATCGCGAGCGGCCCGACCGCAGCAGGCTGCTCCTCGCCCGGGTCAAACTCAAGTTCAAACTGGCGAGCGGACGACACAAGCTCGGCGAGGTTGTCCAGACGATGCTCGTCGGACTCGTTCTGGCTCTGCGCCGCCTGCTTGTGGTACATCGCCTCAAGCCCCGACTCCTTGATCACCCGGTCCACAAGGTCGGCGAGCGTCGTCGGGTGCTGCGATGTCAGGTGGGTCGGAGCCGTCGCGCCCGACCACGAATCGATCTGCTGGACAAACTTCTGGATGGACCCAAGGGCCCGGCCGTTCAGCCCCCAGGCCTCGCCCGCCATCCGCATCGCGCCCAGCATGGTGGTGCCGTGGCGCGTGGCTTCGAGCTGGATCTTGTCCACCGTCGCATCGGAGATGCCGCGGGCCGGCGTGTTGACGATGCGCTCGAACGAGATGTCGTCAGCGTGGTTGGAGACCGCGCGCAGGTACGCGATAGCGTTCTTGACTTCCTCACGCTCGTAGAACGCCGTGCCCCGTGCGATGGTGTACGGGATGTTCCCGCCTCGGAACGCTTCCTCCAGCACGCGGGACAGCGAATTCGTGCGGTAGAAGACCGCGAAGTCCTTCCACGAGAGCCCGGCCTCCTCCTTCACCAACTGCATCCACTCGACCACGCGTTGCGCCTCATGGCGCTCTTCGCGGCAGAGCGTCGCCCGGATGGACTTCCCGCCCGTGCGGCTGGTGAACAGGTCCTTGTGTTTGCGCCGCTTGTTCACCCGGATGAGCGTGTCCGCCGCCTTCAGGATCGGCGCATCGCTCCGGAAGTTCTCCCCCAGCGTGATCGTCCTGCACCCGGCATACTGACGCTCAAAGTCCAGGATGTTGGTGATGTCGGCACCGCGCCACGCGTAGATCGCCTGGTCAGGGTCTCCCACGACGCAGAAGTTGGGCTGCCGCGCGGCGCTCCCCGCGGTGGCCGCCTGGCCCCCCGCGATCAGGCTCGCGATCTCAAACTGCGCCCGGTTGGTGTCCTGGTACTCGTCCACGAGCATGTACTGCCAGCGGTCCTGCAGTTCCCGCCGCACATCCGCCTTCTCCCGCAGCAGCTTCGCCGTCAGCAGCAGCAGGTCGTCAAAGTCCACGGCGTTTGCCGCCCGCAGCGCCTTCGC
This sequence comes from Phycisphaerales bacterium, assembly GCA_036261855.1. Lineage (GTDB taxonomy): Bacteria > Planctomycetota > Phycisphaerae > Phycisphaerales > UBA1924 > BJHL01. The sequence continues at coordinate 58,565 of DATAKA010000077.1, forward strand.
GTACCCGGCGTACACCTTCGCGACGTTGCGCGTCGAGAAGTCGTGCGCCTGCGCGGCATATGCGTTGGCGTCCAGCAGCTGGTTCTTGGCGTGGCTGATCGCCGCCAGCACGCTCCTGGGCGGGAAGTTCGCCGTCGAGAGCTGCGCTGAGATGATCACCTTCTTCACGAGCGTCGCCTGGTCCGACGAGTCGTAGATCGTGAAGTCCTCCTTCAGCCCCGCGTGCACGGCGTACTTCCGCAGCAATCGTGCGCACAGCGAGTGGAACGTCGTGACCGTCAGCCCGCGCGTACGTCGGTCCTCGTGCCCGCCCAGCAGGTGAAAGACACGCTCCCGCATCTCGCCCGCGGCCTTGTTCGTGAATGTCAGAGCCAGGATCGACCACGCCGGCACGCCATTGCCGATGAGGTACGCGATCCGGCGCGTGATGACCCGCGTCTTGCCCGAGCCCGCAGCCGCGAGCACCAGCAGCGGCCCCTCGGTGTGCATCACCGCCTCGCGCTGCGGCGGGGTCAGGCCTTCCAGCAGGCCGGCCACCCAGTCATGACCACCGTCGGCATGCTGCGCGGCGTCTTCGGCCGCGCGGTCCTCTCCAAGGAACGGCGACGGGGCGTCATCGGGAGCATCGTCGGCCGACACCGGGATGTTGATGGGCGCGGACACGCGCGGGCGCTGCCGAGCCGTCAGCCACGACGGCCCCGCAGTCGATGGCGCGGAAGTCGGGGTGCCTTGTTCGGGCTGCACCGAATACGGGTCGCTGGGATCGTGGTGGTGGGTGTTCACGTGGGTGAGCGCCCGGGAGGCGTCCGTGCGGGGGTGTGGGGGTGTGGGGGTGGTGGTGGTCGATCAAGCCTGGTCAGCGCGTGCTGCTTCCGTGCCCGCCATCCTAGGAGCGGGGGTGCGGTCGACCGCGAAACGTCCGCATGGCATCACTTCACGATCATCACCCGCGGGTTCATGAGCAGCACGCGGTTGTCCCGCAGCAGCATGAACGCCCGCACGTCGTCCTCCACCTGCCGGAACGCGTGGTCGCCCAGGACTTCCCGCACCACGCCCAGCGTGCCGCCCGCGAGCGGCCCGGTCCGTGGCGCCTGCACGCCCGGGGCCTGCACGAAGCCGCCCAAGGCTTCCTCGATGACCTCGCCAAAGGGGCGCGGCGCGGGGAAGTGCATGACCTCAAAGTCCTCAATCTGCACGTGCTCCGCAAGGTCGTTGATGCACGCCTCAAGCCCGCCGATCTTGTCCGCCATCCTCAGTTCAATCGCGCGGTTGCCCGTGAAGAGCCTGCCCTCCGCCGTGGAAGCAAGGTCAATGCCCTTGCGCCCGCCGCTGACGCGCGACGTGAACAGGTTGTACGTGTCGGTCATCTTTGCCCGCACCGCCGCGCGGTCGGCGTCGTCCCACGTGCTGTTGCTCGCGAACATGTCCGCCATCGGCCCGCGCCCGCGCCCCACGACGTTCACCTTGAGCGTCTTGTACAGCTCCGTCATACTCATCTTGCCGCCGACGACGCCGATGGAGCCCACGATGCTCGAGGGGTTGACGTAGATCTTCTCGCCCGACACGGCGATGTAGTACCCGCCGCTGGCCGCCATGCCGCCGACGCTCACCCACACGGGCTTCTTTTCCGCCAATCGGCGCACGCCCTGCCAGATGATTTCGCTCGCGGTCGCGCTCCCACCGGGCGAATCAATCCGGATGACAACACCGTTGAAGAGGTCCTCCTTGCGGATGTCCTCCAGCGCATTACGGATCGTGCGGCTACCCGTGCTCGGGCCGCCGCCCATCATGCCGCCGCCAGAGGTCGACTCACCGTCGATGATCGGGCCGGTGATGTGCACGACGGCGATCGAGTCCTGCGAGGGTGTCCAGTCCGGCTCCTGGCCCAGCTTCGCGAGCAGGCCGAAGGGGTTGGAGGGGTCCATGCCGGTCATCTCGTCATCTTCAGGAACCAGCACCGTGCTGTCCCAGGAAATCTCCTTGCCGTACTGCGCCTTCAGATGGTCGCTCAGGATGGTCAGGTCAATCACCGAGTCCACGAGCCTCAGTTCCTTCGCCTCGGCCGAGTCCGCGAGCCACGCAGACTTCATCGCGGTGTCGAGCTGATCCGCAGACAGCTTCCGCCCGGCCATGATCGGCGCACGGATGTTGCCGTACATGCTGTCCAGCAACTGGTTGATGTTCTGGTCCCACTCCTTGCTCGGGCCGTTCCTTGCCATCTGCTCGCTGGCGCCCTTGTAGTCGCCCACCTGCACCATGTCGGCCTTGATGCCCGCCCACGCGAGCGTGTCCGCCAGGAACATCTCCTCCATGTACAGCCCGGGGAGTGACACCGGCGCCCCATCCTGCGCGATCACCTCGTCCGCGTACGACCCCAGCATGAGCTCCGGCGTGCCATACGCATCGGAGAACAAGTGCACCTTCTTATCCGCGCGGCGAACCTCCGTCAGAGCCGCACCAAGCTCCTCGACCTGGGACGCGCCCAGCTCCGCGTCCTTCAGACGCACCACCACGCCCGCGTAATCATCATCCCCCGCGACCCGCGCGAGCGCCGTGAGGTAGTCGTGCAGCGTGTGCTCGTCCCCGGGGCCAAACAGCCACGCCAATTCGTTCGGTCGTTCCGTCGGCGCACCCTGAATCTCGATCATCGCGATGCGCGCCTTGCCCTCGCCATCAGCAAACGCCGGAACGGTGATGCCGGCCGTGCCGGCGAGTGTGATGAGGACCAAAGCAGATGAACGCGTCAGCATGAGGGACTCCAGGGTTCCAGTCCGCGGGGTTGTGATCCGCGGCAGGACCAATCAGCGTACGTGGGTTGCCACGCCAGTTGTTCGGCCTCCGTCTGAACCCGTTTCCACCCTGCCAAGAACCCTGTTCCCATGCCCGGTTTTGCCTACGGTCCACCCGTGCCCATCGCCCGGTCAAACGCGGAACTGGCGGAAGCCTTGGCCCACGGCCGGTGGGTCTTCGTACCCACCATGGGTGCCCTGCACGCCGGCCATGCAAACCTGGTCCGGCAAGCGTCCGACCTTGCTCGCGCCCGTGGCCATGCCGGCGCTGTGGTGAGCGTCTTCGTCAATCCCACCCAGTTCAACGAGAAGGCCGACTTTGACCGCTACCCCCGCACGCTGGATGTCGATGCAGCGATCTGCCAGGAGGCCGGTGCCACGATCATCTACGCCCCACGCGTGGAGGACATCTACCCCCCCGGCGCTTCCATCCCAGTCCCCACCCTCCCCGGCGTCGCCACGCGGCCGGGCCTGGAGGACGCCCACCGCCCCGGCCACTTCGCGGGCGTCTGCCAGGTGGTGGCCCGCCTCTTCGACCTCGTAAAGCCCGCCGCGGCGGTCTTCGGCGAGAAAGACTGGCAGCAACTCGCGGTGATCCGGGCGATGGTGCAGCAGGAGCGGATGGGCATCGAGATCATCGGCGCACCGACCGTGCGTGAGGCCGATGGTCTCGCCATGTCGAGCCGGAACCGGTTCCTGTCTCCGCCGGATCGCGATCGCGCGGCCGCACTCTCGCAGGCGCTCTGCGACGCGTGCGAAGTCGGCACGCCGGACGGTGCCGAGACCGTCATGCGGCGCACGCTTGAGGCCCACGACATCACGCCCGAGTATGCAGTGGTGCGCGATGCCGCAACGCTCGAACGCCCGGCGGCAGGCGCAACCACACGCGATATTCGGTGGCGGGCCCTGATCGCCGCGCGGGTGGGCAGCGTGCGATTGATCGACAACTGCGCGTGGCCAGATAGGGACTGAACGCAGAGGGCGCTGAAAGCGCGGAGGCCAGAACGGACCATGCGATGCCTCGGCTGCGAGTACCCGATTCAGGACATTACCACACGGGTGTGCCCGGAGTGCGGACGGCGTTTTGACCCCAATGATTCAACGACGTTTGTTAAGCATGAAGCGAGTGCAGGGGTGCGGCGATGGGCGTGGAGGGCAGTGTGGGTGATCGCGACTTCCCCGGTGCTGGCGGGTTTGCTCGCCGTTGCGTTGTACCTTCTAGCGTGGGTCATGCTGGGTTCGCGACCACGGCCAACTCTGGATGATCCCAAGGACATTCCAGTTGTTGGCTGGTTTGCCGGAGTCGCGCTCTTGCTCCTCATTCTCAGCAAAATGGCAAGCCTGATCTTGTTGACTGCGTTGACTCCGTGCGTACTCCTGGACCGAAAATCTCCGATCCGTACATCTCAGGTGCGGGTAAGGCGTCTGTGGGTTGGCACCATTACGTCCTTGGCGATCTTCTGGATACCAGCCATGTGCGTGCCCGCATTCGGAGAGATTATCGGCTGGCTGTTGGATTGATGGGTATGCGTCATGATGCAATGCCTCCGCTGCAACTACCCCATTGGCGGCGTCATCGAGCCTCGGTGCCCGGAGTGCGGCCTTGCGTTTGATCGTTACGACCGTTCTTCGTACCGCCTTGCCGGCGATCACCGGACGCTTGAGCTCGTCGTCAAGAAAGGGGTACTCTGGACTCTTGCGATCGCACCGTGGCTGCACGCCACCATTCCCTACCTGTCATGGAAGTATGTGTTCGTCACAACGGGCCAGCAGCCCAACGCCGGCAACTCTCCCGGGCTTATCGGTATCTTGCTCTACATTCCGTGGGGTCTCAGCACACTGTGCGGTTGTTTTCTCTGGTCGGGTCCGATCGCCATCCTGGCAGCGCAAGGGCTCAAAAGCGTTGAGCCTTGGATCCGGCTGCGTGACCGCCGCACAATGTGGAGCATCCTCACCGGCGGGTACGTCACGCTCGCGTTTATGTACCTGGTTGTCTACCGCAACAACCCCCGCATCGTGAGTTGGTGGTTGGACTGACCGCTGCGGATGACGCACCGCTCGCACCCAGTCGCGTACCCCTCCGGTTCGCCTACCGTCCCCCTCACCTATGCACAAGACCCCCCTCCACCAGTTCCACCTCGACCACAAGGCCCACATGGTGGACTTTGTCGGCTGGGACATGCCCCTGTACTACACCGCCATGGGCATCACGCAGGAGCACCACCAGGTGCGCAAGAGCGGCGGCATCTTCGATGTGTCGCACATGGGCCGCGTCCGCTTCAAGGGCCGCCACTCCCGCAAACTCCTGGAACGCCTCTGCTCCCGCCGCATCCACGACATGGTCGCCGGCCAGTGCCGCTACTCCCTCGTGTGCAATGAGCAGGGCGGCGTGAAGGACGACGTCATTGTCTACCGCCTGGACGACGACGAGTTCCTCATGGTCGTCAACGCCAGCAACCGCGAGAAGCTCCTCCCGCACTTTGACGAAGCCCGCCGCGCGGGAGACTTCGCATGCGACATCAAAGACGAGACCATGCAGACGTCCATGGTCGCCCTCCAGGGCCCGGCCGTGATGCCGCTCATCGGGAAGTTCAGCAAGGAAGTCCCCACGCTCAAGAAGTACCGCTTCGTGACCAAGAACCTGATGATCATCAAGCTCATCGTGAGCCGTACGGGCTACACAGGTGAAGACGGCGTCGAGGTCATCCTGCCCGCCGGCACCACCAACATGGCGATGAAGCTCCTGCTCAACGACGTGGACATGACCAAACCCGACGCGGCCCTCAAGCCCGCCGGCCTGGGCTGCCGCGACACCCTCCGCACCGAGGCGGGCATGCCCCTCTACGGCCACGAACTGGGCGAAGAGATCAACGCCCTCTCGTGCGGCGTGGACTTCGCGATCGCGGTGGACAAGGCCGACGACGACAAGGCCGGCGCGTTCATCGGCAGCGACGCACTCAAGAAGACCGTCGCCGCGGGCGGCCCGCCACGCAAGCTCGCGGGCCTCGTCGTCCCCGGCAAGCGCGCTGCGCGCCAGGGCGCGAAGGTGCTGAAGGACGGCAAGGAAGTGGGGGTCGTCACCAGCGGCTGCCCCAGCCCGACGCTTGGGGAAACGCTCGGCGGCACCATCGCGATGTGCTTCCTCGACAAGGACCTCCACCAGATCGGCACCGACCTGGAACTGGACACCGGCAAGGGCGTGCTCGCGGCCAAGGTAGCGCCGCTGCCGTTCTACAAGGCGCCCAAGGTGGGTTGATGCATGCGGGCCGATGATCCGAACCCCGCCAGCAGCTCCCGCAAGACACCCGCGTGGGCATGGTGGTCGTGGGGTAGTTCCATCATCCTGATCGCCATGGGGCTTCTGTGCGCGGCCGGTGGTCTGGTCGTGTTCTCCGTCATCCTGATTGCCACCGCGATCATCGTCAGCACAATCGCGACCGCGGGCTTCACGGGCAACTTTCCAACGCGCGAAGCACCCGCAGATATCTGCCCGGCATGCAGGTTCGATCTGCGCGGTCTGCCGATCATGCGGGGCCGCTCGCGCTGTCCAGAGTGTGGCGCCGACGTTCTCAGATCGGGCGGTATGTAGCTGCAACAATGCAGCATGCACAGGCCACCGACCCTCTTCGTCGTCGTGATGCTCACGCTCCTCGGCGTGACGGCGGCGTGCGTCGTCGCGGCCTTCTGGGTGCCGCAGACCGTGCTCATCGCCATCGGCACGGGCGTCGTGTTTATTGGCCTCGCCGCGTGGATGATCTTCACGCTGCCACGCGGACGTTCGGCCGGCTGGCGCGCGGAGACACACCGCCGGGGCTACTCGTGCCCCGCCTGCGGATACTCCCGCGAAGGTCTTCCCGCGGGCGTGTGCCCCGAGTGCGGCTACCAACTCGCGCAGGATGATGCGAGGAAGAACGGCTGATTACCACCGGCCCCGCTTACAAGCACGCGCCGCCACCGAACACACTCACGAGGCTGGAGATGTCCAGCGTGTCCGGGAAGAGACCGTCGTTGTTGAAGTCGATATCGGTGCTGCACGGCGGGTCGGTCGGCAGTTGGCCGTCGCACACGCCGCCCGCGAAGACGCTGAGGAAGTCCTGGATGTCCAGCACATCCGGCAGCAGCCCGTCCCCATTGAAGTCGATCGTGTCGCACGCCAGGCCGCCAGCGCCCGCCCACACGCTGATGTCATTTGGGGAGACGCCCTGTGTCTCCAGCAAGGGCGCATTCTGCGTGAACGAGCCGTCCGTGTTGATCGTGTACGAAAACAGCCCCTTGAAGTTGTTGTTGCTGGGAATGGTGCTGTAGTCCTTGTCCGTGAACAGCAGCAGGTCCCGTGTGGGCAGCCGCAGCACGGCGATATCGCCCAGCGCGCCCTGGATGCCAACATCGAACACATACGGCAGCGACGCCAGCGAGCCAGTGGCTTGGTCAATCGAGAACGCCCGCACCGTCGATGCCGAGCCGTGACCAACGTACAGGAAGTTCCCATCCGGTGACCCCACACACTGCTTGGGCGATGAATCCGGCGTACTGAACGGCATGCCGGGGATCTCGGTCAGCACGCCTGTGACCGGGTCGATGGTGAACCCGTGCAGGATGTTCCCGCTGATGCCGCCCGCGGCGTACAAGAAGCGACCATCGGGTGTCGTGCCCGGCCCCAGCGGGTACCCATTCGTCCCGACAACACCCTGAAAAGTAAGTTGCCCCGTCGCCGCGTCCACACTAAACGCCGTGACCGCTCCCGACCCCTGCAACGGCGACTGCTGCGCGTACAGGAACCGCCCGTCGTTCATGAGCGTGATCTTGCTCGTGAAGTTGGTCGTAGTTTCGGTGTCCACCAGCGTCCACGCCAGCGATGCCTCGTCAAAGGAGTAGACACGGACGCGGTTGGTGCCGCTCGACTTTGTCTCTGTCACCGCAATGTGCGTGTCGCTCAGCCACTGCAAGTCCAACGGGCTGTCCGGGGTGTTGAACTGACCCAGTTGAGTCATCGTCGCGTCGGGGTTCACGCGGATGATGGTCACCTTCTCCGTGATGCCGGCCGCCGTCGCGTGGGATGCCGCGAGCAGACGTCCGTTGGGCGTGATCGAGATGCTGTAGGCGTTGTTCCCCGGGCTGCCGCTGCCAGACCCTGTGATGAGCTTCTGCACAAAGGTCGGCACGCCCTGGGCGTCGATGGTGAAACTCGTGACACTGCCCTCGATGTTGCCGTTGTTCGCAACAAACGCGGCGGGGAGTTCCGACTGCGCGTGGACAGCGCCTGCGCAGGCAGAAAGCATAACGGTCACGCAGGAAACACAAAGTCTGCGGGCCCTTTTCATGGATGTCTCCAGCCTCTGAAAACGGTGATTACAGCAAGCACTCACCGCCACCGAAGACGCTGAGGAGTGCCTGGATGTCAAGGGTATCCGGGAACAGGCCGTCGTTGTTGAAGTCGATGTCGCCGCAGTTGGGGTCGTTGCTGCAACTCCCCCCGGCGAAGACGGACACAAAGTCCGCGATGTCCTGCGTATCAGGGAAGAGCCCGTCGGCGTTGTAGTCGATGCTGTCGCACGTCGGCGTGGGCGTGCCCATGGTCGCAAGCAGCGCGTTGGCCATGATGCGTGCGCCATCGGTCGCCGGGTCCCAGGACGACACCAGAGCATCCCGCGAGGGCGGGTACATCCCCAGATCGATGCGGTTGGCGTACTGCGTACTCGCCGCGATGAGCGTCTTCCCGTCGTTCCACAGCGCAACCTTGTACCCGTGCGCGGTCACGTTTGTATTGGTCGGGCGCGACGCCGTGGTACCACCAATGAACGTCGTGACGCCTTCCATCGTGGGGTGGGTGGGCACCAGCACATCCCCAAGGCTCGCGGCCCCGCCCGTGTTGCCGCCCTGCGTCACGATGATCTCGTAGCCCCCGCTGCGGAACCGGCCGCCGAGCGACCGGTTCACGGTCGTGGTGCTCGTCGCGAACACCGCGACCACCACACCGCCGCCCGCGTCCACATAGTCAGCAAGCACATCGCCAAGGCCGTCCGCACTCTGATAGGTCAGGTTGCTCCACGTCATCACCGCGTCGTACGCCTGCAACTCCGTCAGGCTGGGAGTGACGGCGCCCGCATTGATGATCGTGACGCTGGCAAACTCCCCGGTGCCCATCAGCTTCGCCTGGACATCGGTGAACTGCACCGCCGTCGCCGTACTCCCCGCGGCCGCGACAATTGCAACATCCGGTTGCGCGAACCCAACGGTCGCCGCCGCCGAAACAACACCAAGTGCAAGGACAAACGACCGAATCGTGGTAGCCATGGTTCCCTCCAACGCCCAGCGTGCACCGCACGCGGACACACGCCCGCGCTGCGAACAGCATACCACAACCGTCAAGGGCATCGAAGCCCTGTGCGGCAGGCACGAATCAGAGAGACCGCGACGACGTTACCCGGAATAGGGGTTCATTGGCCAAGGCCGAAATCCGCGGCCTGCTGCCCCGTGTCACGAAAGCGGGCGAAGGGATTCGAACCCTCGACGTACAGCTTGGAAGGCTGTCACTCTACCACTGAGTTACGCCCGCGTAGTGGAAGTGTAGGAGTCGCAGTAGGCCCCGGGGCTCCTCTCGGTCGTCCCGGGCCTGTCTCCCTTCACTCCGCATCGTCGTCCTTGCGGTTGAAGTGCGCGTTCTGCATGGGCACCAGCACGCTCAGGATGTTGTTGAGAACCTCCGCGGGCGAACCCATCGCGTCGACCTCCACCACGATGTCCTTGGGGTAAAAGTCCAGCACGGGGTACGTCTCACGCTCGTACACCTCAAACCGTCGGCGGACGACATCGTCCTTCGCGTCGTCGGCGCGGTTCTCCTTGTGCGCCCGCTTCTTCATGCGATCAAAGAGCATCTCCTTGTTCTTCGCCACAAGGTGGATCACCTGAAGCACGTTGCACGTGCGGTACAGGAGCCGCGCCTGCGGCACACTCCGCGGCAGGCCGTCCAGCACAAGGATGTCCGCGTGCGGCTTGAAGAGCCCGAGGATCGACGCGGCGTAGACGTTCTGGCTCCAGATCTTGATCGTCACGTCATCGGGCACCAGTTCGCCCCGCGACGAGTACTGGAAGAAGAGCTTGCCCACCTCGCTCTGCGCGTCGAGGTTGCGGAAGATATCGCCCGTGGACGAGTGGAAGAACCCCGGGATGCGGGCCAGGATCTTGCCCTGCGTGCCCTTGCCCACGCCCGGAGGGCCAAAGAGCAGGATGGTCTGGTAGTGGCTGGACATGAGGCCTCCCACAAGTGGTCAGACAAACACGCCCGCGGTCCGCGGGCGTGAAAATCGGCGAGATGGTAAGTCGGTCAGGCCTTCGCCTTCGCCCGGTGGCCCTTTGGGCGTCCCGCAGGCCGCGTGCCCTTGTGGACACCATTGGTCGCGGGAGCAGTGGGGGTGGCAGATGCAGGCGCGCCGACCTCGATGCGTTCACCGGTGATCGGGTTGTTGAAGTGCGTTTCCTGGATCGGCACAACGGACTCCAGGATGTGCTGGAGCACGCGCGCGGGAGACCCCGTCGCCTCAACCTCGCGGATGAGGTGCTTGGGGTAGTACTTGAGCACCGGGAACGTCTCCTTCTCGTAGACCTCCCAGCGCTTGCGGATCACATCCTCCTTCGCGTCGTCCACCCGGTTCTCTTTGAGAGCGCGCCGGCGGAGGCGTTTGATCATCTGCTCCTTGTCCGGGCAGACGAGGTGGATGATCTGGAGCACGTTGATGTGCTTCTCCAGCAGCTTGGCCTGGTGCACGTTCCTCGGGATGCCGTCGAGCACCAGCACATCCGCCCGGGGCTTGTAGTCGCTCAGCACGGTCCGCGCGTGCATGTTGTGCTGCCACATGCGGACGGTCACATCGTCGGGCACCAGCAGGCCCTTGCTCGAGTACTGCAGGAATGTCCGGCCGAGCTCGCTGCTGGTGTCAATGGTGCGGAACACCTCGCCGCAGGAGAGGTGGTAGAAGCCGGGAACCTGGCCCAGGATCTTGCCCTGGGTTCCTTTGCCCGCGCCGGGGGCGCCAAAGAGCAGAACGGTCTGGTATCGCGTGTGGCTCATGCGGGTTGCTCCCCGGGGCGCACCGTGCCGCGCCCGTGAACCCAAACGATAAACCACGACACGGCGATCCGCCAGCAAAGTGGAGGGATTTCAAGTTGGCTCGCACCCGTGGGGCTTGCATAGACGGCACCCCCGCCGGGCGCAAAAAGACAGCGACCCGGCGTAGAGCCGGGCCGCTGGGAGAGATCAACCTGAGAGCAGAGACTTACCGCTTGCGGCGGAGGCCCACGAGCAGGCCCAAGCCCGCCAGAGCACCGGTACCCGCGGACGGGATCGGCACACAGAAGATCAGGTACTCGCCGGCGTTGTAACCGGGGAAGCCGAACGGATCAGGAACGTTGTCGGGGTTGGCCCACATCCAACGCGCCTGGTTGCTGATGCCGGCGATCGTGCCCCAGGGACCGACGCCGTTGTTGCCGTCCACGACCGGCGTGCGCCAGCCGTTGGTGGCGTTGGCAATGCCGATCTGGGTCGTCACGTCGCCCGCGGAGGGGTACGCACCCGCGAAGTCGTCGATGTCGATGCCGGTGCTGAACACCTGCCAGCCCGAAGCGTCGCCCGTGCGAATCGTGGGGCCGCCGGGGATCTGGAACTCGCCCAAGAGGCCCTGAGCGTAGAAGTCGTCCGACCACGCACCGATGTAGAACACCTGGTTCGTATCGAAGGACCACGTCTCGGCAACGCTCCAGTTGTAATCACCGGGGTTGCCGTCCGAGCCCAACTCATTCCCGCCGACGAGGGTCAGGGCACCGTTGCCGCCGACGCTGTACAGGGAATAGTGGTTGTCGGCCGTAACGACCGCGTTGATCGTGGTCGCTGATGCGAGCCCCGCGAACGCAAGCGTGGCAATAAAGCCAACGCCAAATGTGGCAGCTCTCTGCATGGATCTCCACCCTTCTCTGGAACAGTCTCTATGCCCCGGTGAACGGCCGGGACATGTAGAAGGTGCACCAGGAATGGCGAGATGCCAGAAAACTGCGCGGTTTTTTGTGCCCCAAACCGACTTTTCTGGCACGGTCCGGACCACGCGCAAGAAAAAACCCGGGCTCGAAGCCCGGGCTTTGATGGTTATATGACCTTCTCGATCGTGTTCCGTTCGCAACCGTTAGCAGGGACCGCCAGAGAAGGCGGTCAGGAAGGCGTCGATGTCGGCCGTGTCCGGGAAC
>DATAKA010000094.1:0-7164 GCA_036261855.1 Phycisphaerales bacterium
TCCTCTTGACGATGGATATTGTCACTCACCGTCTATCTCCCAGAATTACGCACTTGGTATTCGGAGTTTGGTTGGCCCGGCTAGCCGGGTAGGCCGCTCAGGCCATCCAGTCGCTCTACCCCCAAGTACTACTTTCTGAGGCTAACCCTAAAGTTATTTCGGAGAGAACGAGCTATCTCCCAGTTTGATTACACTTTGAGTCCTCCCGTCAGTTCATCGCAGACCTTTTCAACGGTCACGCGTTCGACCCTCCAGGCGGTGTTACCCGCCCTTCAGTCTGACCAACGGTAGATCACAAGGTTTCGCGTCTACACCCTACGACTTAGCGCCCTATTCGGACTCGCTTTCGCTCCGCCTCCGGCCCGTTGGGCCTTAGGCTCGCCGTAGAGCGTAACTCGCCGGCTCATTATGCAAAAAGCACGCCGTCACCCCCTTACGAAGGCTCCGACCGCTTGTAAGCGCACGATTTCAGCTACTCTTTCACCCCGCTCGACGCGGTGGTTTTCATCGTTCAGTCGCCTTACTGGTTCACTATCGGTTATCGAGGAGTATTTAGCCTTGGAGGGTGGACCCCCCATCTTCAACCCGGGTTTCCCGAGCCCGAGTTTACTCTATGGGCTTAGCGTCTGACTACAGGACTTTCACCTTCTTCGGTCACGCATTCCAGCGCGTTCGTTCAGACTGATCCGCTTTCGCTCGCCGCTACTTACGGAATCGCGGTTGCTTTCTTTTCCTGCAGGTACTGAGATGTTTCAGTTCTCTGCGTTCGCTCTTCACCCCTATACATTCAGAGTGAAGTACCCTTGCGGGTGGGTTGCCCCATTCGGAAATCCATAGATCACAGCCTGGTTACCGGCTCCCTATGGCTTATCGCAGGTTCCAGCGTCCTTCATCGCCTCTCGATACCAAGACATCCGTCGTGCGCCCTTATTGTCCGGTCACGTCAACCTGACGCCGAGATCCACGGTCGCCTTGCTTTCGCTTGGCTTCCGCTTCACACGCCGCCCTGCTGACATACCTGGCCCGTCCCTAGAGCTTGAGTTTGGCACCATGGTCGTTACCCCATGAGCACCTCTCGAGGACCGGGCACCCAGCTCTTCACAACCAATGAAACACCGGTTGATCCGTGCTGAGCACGTCAAAATCTTTTCGCCTTGGCGCTGCATTTTCTTTTACTTGCTTGCAGCATCTCCCCCCGCTCCTGAAGTTGCGGGGAGAGATAGTCGCCTGTATCCGGTTGTCAAAGATCAGCCCCAGTTCTGCACCCTTGCGAGTGCCGTGTTGGGGGAGGGGACTTTAGGTTTTCCAATCCCGGAGTCAAGCAAGCGGCGGGACCATTTTGGCCCCGCCGCTGTCTAAACGCTTGATTCTCGGTACTTTAACCGCCACCACCGCCTCCGCCGCCGGGGGGGGGCGGGGGTGGCCGGTCTCGCTTGGGCTGAGGAATGAAGTCCTCCTCCTCCTTTTCGGGGGGTGGCAGCTTGCCCTGGTCACGCCCCGCCTTGGCCGACGCCTCCACAAGCTTGTACTCGGGCCTGGAGCGGTCCTTGTCGGGCGAAACAGTCACAAGGGCCCCCGTCTGGTCCCGGAACGTTACGTCGAACTTGGCGTTTCCACCGCCCGTTTGGCCCAAAGCCGTCACCACGTCCATCAGGATGGCGTCCACGGGCAGTGGAATCTCTTCCGGCGCGGCAACCTTCATGATCGGGTCTTCCACCGGCGGCTGGTCGCGGGGCTGGTTGCGGCCCTGGCCGGGCGTCGGTGCCGGAGCTTCCCGCTTGATCGGGTCCAGCGGGCCCACCGGGGCCTGGGCGTTCGCCAGCGTTGCTTCAAGCACCGACATATCCGCCAACAGCAGCTTCGGCAGGTTGGCCTTGGCGTTCATCACGTCGCCCGGCTCCACGCTCGCGCTGCCATTGCGGTAGAAGCCGTAGTAGAACACGAACAGGTCCGCCGTGGCGCGGGGCCGGCCGGAAACACCATCGCGCGTCTCCGCGTTAGTGATGAAGAAGTAGCGGTCACGGCCTACGTCCACGGGCGCGGTCCAACCGGTCCACGCACCCTCGATGACCTGCTGGCGTGCCAGGTCGACCTGCTCGCTCTGGAGGGCCCGGTCAAAGAGCGGGTTGTTGATCACGTACCGCACGCGGTACTGGTACACCGCGCCCGGCTCCACCGTCAGGTCGTGGGCCCACACCTTGACCTTGTCGCTCTCGAACAGCGGCTTCACGTCCACCGGCTCGCCGGGCGTGCCCGCCGCTTCCTCGGACTTGTCACCCAGGTCGCGCAGTTGCTTGAGCAACGCATCGCGCTGCTTGTTAAGCCGCTCCAGCGCCTTCTGGCGGGTCTGCTCGGTCTGGGTGTCCGTGCCGGGCTGGCCGCGGTCATCGCCGCCGCCGCGCGTGGGGGCCACGCCGCGGCCAGGGCCGCTGCCGCCGCCGGGCCTGCCGCCGCCCGGGGGCGGCGGTGCGCCGACCTGCCGCTGCGGCCGCTTGCCACCGCCCAGCTCGGCGATGCGCCGGTCAAGCTTCTTCGCCTCGCGCTTGATGCGGGCGATGTCCAGGTCCTTCTTGTTCGCGCCCTCGGGCTGCAGCTCCACCGCCATTTCCTTCGGCGGGGCCCACTCGACGCCCGCGATCGTCTCGAGGTACGGCGGGCGCATGATGTCCTCGAGCGCCTCGCGCACTTCCTCAAGCAGGGGCGGCACGCTGCCGCCGCTCTGGGCCTGATCCTTCCAGTACTGCACAGGGTCCGTGCGGCCCGGGATCACCGGCACAATCACGACCTCCTCGGCGGAGGGCGTCGTGCCATCAGGCTTGCGGACCGTCCGACGCTCAAGCTGCACCCCCACCACTTCCACCAGCGGTGTGCCCGCGGTGCCGCCCTCTGAAATCCAGTTGGGGAGCACCGCCGAGAGAGGACCGTCCCCATCCGGGTCCGCGGAGAGCGCGGCAAACAACTGCTTGCCGTCGATCTCGGCCTCGACGCTCACCGCGGCCTTGTCAAAGGGCTGCTCGGCGGGCAGGAGCTTGGCGAGCTCCGGTGAGCGCAGACGCTCAGCGGGACTGACGGTGTTGCGGAACGCCAGTGCAAAGGCCTCCGCGGGCGCTGGCACAGTGGGAATCGCGAACATCCCGGAGGCCGTGACACCGCCGTCGCTGGTGCCGAGGCTCGCAAGACCCGGGCCGCGGCCCATGGGAATGGTGGTGCCCGCCGCGTCGGGCAGCTTGAGGTTACGCCCCAGTGCGAGCGTCCCGCCCAGGTCGATCTTGGGGAGTTCCGGCGCATCGGGCGATGGCAGGTCCATCTTCGTGAGTTTCTTCTTGGCTTCCTCTTCCGCCGGCTCGAAGGCGCGGGCGACGGGCTTGTCCGCCCCGCCCACCTTCACGGTCTTCTCGGCGAAGAAGAACTGCCACGCCATCGCGCCGACGAATGCGGCGCCGCACCCGCCGATGATGATCTTCTCAACGTGCTGCTCGAACGGGTTGATGCCCTTGAGTTTCATGGCTTGGTCCTTGGGCCGGCGTGCTCGCCGGCGTGTCGATCTCGATGCTCTGGTGTTGGGGTGCTTCCCCCCGCGATGTCACGTGCGCTCCTGGGCAGCGCTCAGCCCGGCGGCACGGCGCCCTCGGCGGGCACTTCGGCCGGCATTTCCATGCCCAGGGCGGTCTGCACCTCCACGGGCATGAGCGGCACCAGCCACGACTTGAACCACAAGCTCTCGATGGAGAGCTTGACCCGGACGACGTGCTCGTCGCCGTAGTAATACCCCTGGTCCAGGTCGCCCCACACGTCCACCGCAGAATCGATGTCCAGGTCCGTCACAGTCATGTAGTTGGTTTGCGCGATGGCCTTCAGGAGCTCGGACAGGCGGGCGGAAGAAACGACGCAGGTCATCTCCGTGCGCCGGACCTCGTAGTACTTGTTCCACCCGCCGCGGACGCGGCCCGTGATGGAGAAGTTCTTGTCGGTCGCCGCGATGCCGGGGATGGTCTCCGCCGGGGGCGTCGCCGCGGCGGGCGCGGTGGCGTAGGGATCGACCTCAACCGGGGGCTTGGGGTCCAGCGACTTCATGTCGTCGGGGTTGCGGAGGACGATGAGCTCCACGCGCTTCACGACGCCGTTCTCGACGTTCATGGGCTTGCCGTCGGCCGTGGTGTTGGCCAGACGCACAGCGCTCAGAAGGTCCGACACCACCCACAGGTTCCACTGGTGCATGAAGAGCTTGGGGCGGGTCAGGTCCTTGCGGTCGATCGTGCCCCAGGGCAGTGTGGCGAACGGCTCCATCAGATCGGCCGAGTCCATGGTCGCGGGCTTGTTCAGCCGCGCTTCATCGGTCAGGGGCACGGGCAGGGCGTCCTGCGTCATGTACACGCCCAGCGACCGCGCCTGCCGCTTGTACTCGCCCAGGCGTGCGCCGCGGATCATTTCGCCGAGCTTCTTCTCTTCGGCCTCGTCGAGGCGGCGCTTGTTCTGCGTCATCTTCTCTTCCTCGCGCTTGCGCTGGTCGCGCAGCTGCTGGAAGAGCGTGTCGTTGTTCACCGGGCCGCCCGCGTTGACCTGCTTGAGCAGGCCCACGATCGGGTTCGGGTTCCCGCGCTTGCCCAGGAGCTTGTCCTCCATCTCGTTGAGCTTGGCCTGTTCCTTGTCGCGCGCGGCGTTGGCGTCCGCCGCTTCCTCGGGCGTCAGCGCGACCTTCGGGAAGAGCCCGTCCACGAGCGGCCGGAACTCGCTGCGGCCCACCGCCGCGGCCTCCGGGCCTGCGCCCCTGTTGAAGTTCTCCGCGGCCTTGGCGACGGCGCCCACCTGGCTCGACGCGGCCTCGCGCGCCTTCTTGAAGTATTCGGTAATCTTGCTGTTGGGCTCGGCCTTGATGTTCACCGCCGCGATCTTGGCGTCAAACTGCGGCAGGTTGTAATCAACCATCGCGTTCTTGACGTTGTTGTACTCGGTCGTCGCCGCCTGCTCCTGCGCGGCGAGGATCTTCTTGTTCCACATGCGGCTCACGATGAACGACGCGGGCAGGAGGATGACCACCAGCGCGCTGAACACCACGATCCACAGGTTGGCCTTGAGCCATTCGAGCATGGGTTTGAACTTCACGTGCCACCTCCCTCTCCGCCGGTCGCCGCTTCAGGGGCCGCCGGGGGTTTGAACGCCATGTACCACACGTAGATCGCCTGACCCGTGTCCTGCACGCCGGTGCCGGCGGGCGGGTAGAGCGGCGCAAGGCCGGAAATGCTCGTCGCGTTCGCGCTGCCGCCCTCGCTCGCGCCGCCGGTGATGATCACCCGGGGCGGGGGCGGTGCGCCGGGGGCGCCGCCGCCCGGGCGGCCGGTGAGGCCACCGGGCCTGCTGGGTGGCCGCAGGCCGCCGCCGCGGTCACGATCACGCGGCCCAAGGCCGCCGCCGGACGGGTTGTTGGGATCGTTGATCGTGAGCTGCTTGGGCGCTTCCTCGCCGGGCGCGATCGCCGCGAAGCGGGTCATCCACTTTTCCTCGAAGAAGATCTCGTACGGGAGGCCCGTCCGCACCTTGTTCTCGCGCAGCCACCGCTGGATCGTGGCGTCCGCGAAACGCTGGGGCTCGGGCAGGGCGGTGCTCACGTGCATTTCCACGCGGATACAGGGGAACTGCGCGACCGGCTCGGGCGCGGTTTCTCGCCCCACTTCGGTGCCCGTCGTCTGTGCCGCCGCCGGCGGTACATACCGCGTACGGAGCACGTCGAGGCTGAACGCCGAGCCGTCGGGGATCTTCGGGGGCTCCTGCCCCGGTGCCTGGATGCGCGACGCCCACGACGTCTTCGCCTCGTCGGCGTTCGCGAAGATCTTCTGCACGTCCGCGACGAGCATGTTGTACGCGCCGCGGTCGTCCTGCAGCACGAGCACGTTGGCCGCGGAAAGGTCCGAGCCGTCCGCGCTCAGCACGCCCGCTTCGGTCGCTTCGCTCTTGAGCTGGTTGAACCGCTGCACCGCCTGCTGGATGACCGGCGGCTTGGTGGTGCCCTTGACGGCGAAGTAGTTGCGGACAGGGCCGACGAACATCACGCCCGCGGCCGCCGCGGCGATGCCCGCCGCCATGCCGAAGTACCGCGTCTTGTCCTTCCACATCGACTTGCGGAGCACCGTGGTGGGCATGAGGTTGCCGCCCACCGCGTTCTGGCCCAGGCCCTGGAGGGCGAGGCCGTACGCGGTGACGAGGTTGAGCGAGGCGTCGTTGAACGCGTGGCCCTTGCCCGCGCCCTCGGCCACCTGCTGCTGCCCGCCGTCCTCGCTGTCCTCGGCGCCCTCGATGCCGGCGACGCCCATATTGACCTTCTTGAAGTACTCCACGCGGTAGACGTCCAGGCCCAGCTGCTGCTTGAGGTACTTGCGGAGGCCGGGGAGGCGCCACGTGCTGCCCACGCCGATGACGCGGGTGAGTTCGGCGTCCTTGTTCAGGCTCTGGAAGTAGCCGATCGAACGCTGGATGTCCTGCGCGAGATCGGTGAAGACGGGGCGCATCGCCTGGAAGACCTGGCGGGCGTGCTTGGTGTCCTGCGCCTCGCGCTTGAGCTTCTCGGCCTTGGGGTAGGAGAGTTGGAACTGGTTGACCAGCGCCTCGGTGAACTGGTGCCCGCCCAGCGGGAACGTGCGCACCCACATGCGGCCGGGCGTCGCGATCACGAGGTCGGTGCTCGTCGTGCCGATGTCCACGATGATCGTGCCCGGCGTCTTGTCGTTGAAGTCCAGGTCGTACGCCAGCGCGTTGTACACCGCGATGGGGCTCAGCACGACGTAGTCGGGCGTGATGCCCACGTCCGCGAGCATCTGCAGGCGCTCGTTGATGCGCTCCTTGGTCACGGCGAAGATGCCGACCTCAACGTCCGGCGAATCCGGCGTCACGAACGTCTGGTAGTCCCACTCCACCTGCTCCAGCGGGAACGGGATCTGCTGCATCGCCTCGAACTTCACGATCTCCGGGACCTTTTTGGGCTCCACCGGCGGGAGCTTCGCAAAGCGGGCAAAGCTGCTGTGCCCGGGGATCGAGAGCGCGACCGACGCCTTGCCGATGTCCACCTGGTTGGTGAGCTGGCCCAGCGAAACGCGGATCACGTCGCTCGCGTTGACGTCCGGCGTGCTCAGCACCTTGGGGTGCTGCACGACCGCGAAGTCCACCACGCGG
>DATAKA010000103.1:0-16899 GCA_036261855.1 Phycisphaerales bacterium
GGCGGGTGCCTTCTCGGCGGTGGTCTTGGGCTTTGGGGTTGCCATGGTCAGGTCGTCCTGCTGAGGTCGGTGGGGGTGGATCGTGCGGCCATACTTACTTGGAAGCTGCTGCCTTCTTCACGGCCGGCTTGCGGGTGGTCTTCTTCGCGGGAGTCGCCTCTGCCTTGGCAGCGGGGGCGGCGGCGCGAGCGTGCTTGGGGTTGGTCTTCAGGTGGCGGGCCTGCTGCTCGGTGAGGAGGCGGGCGATGTCCTTCCTGATCTTGCTGGGCTTGGTCGTGTCCTGGACGGACTCGGTCTCACGCTTTGCGCGAGCGTCGTAGATGCTCGCGCGGAGCTTGGTGAGCTCCAGCTTGAGCTCGTCGTCCTTCATGGCCCGCACTTCTTTGCCGTTCATTGCTTGCATTCCTCGGTGGGTGTGTGGGTGTGTGGGTGGGGGGGTGGGGGGTTAGACGCGGATGCGGCGGCCGACGAAGCGGGTCTTGACGGGCATCTTCATCGCGACGCGGAGGAGCGCCATCTTGGCGGTGCGCTCCGGGACGCCGGCCATCTCGAACAGGATGGTGCCGGGCTTGACGCGAGCCGCCCAGTAATCGACTTCCGCCTTGCCGGTGCCCATTCGGGTTTCCAGGGGCTTCTTGGAGATCGGCTTGTCCGGGAAGACGCGGATGAAGAGCTTGCCCTCTCGCTTGACGAAGTGCATGGCGGCGATGCGGCCCGCTTCGAGCTGCGTGCCCTTGACCCATGCGCCTTCCAGCGACTGCAGGCCGTAGTCGCCATAGGCGACGTAGTTGCCCTTCGTCGCCTTGCGCGGGCGGACGCGGCGCTGCTCCTTGCGGTACTTCACTCTCTTCGGCATCAGGGCCATACATCAACTCCAGATCGTTGAGCGGGAAAGTTCCCGGTTGCTGTTTCGGTGATTTACTTGCGGCCGCGTGCACGTGCACGGCCACCGGCGGCGTTGGACTCGGTCTCGTCACGGACGGTCGCGTCGTACATGCCCTTGTAGATCCACACCTTGACGCCGATGACGCCGTAGGTGGTCACGGCCTCGGCGGTGTTGTAATCGACGTTGGCCTGGAGCGTGGAGAGGGGCAGGCTGCCGCGCTTGACCTCGAGCACGCGGGACAGTTCGGCACCACCCAGGCGGCCGCTGATGCGGACCTTGCAGCCCTTGGCACCGGCGGCCATGGCGGCGTCGCACTTCATGGCGACGACGCGGCGGAAGCTGGCGCGCTTGAGGAGCTGCTCGGCGACGGCCTCGCCCACGAGCTTGGCGTCCATGTCGGCGTTCTTGACCTCGATCACGGAGATCGCGACCTTGCGGCCGGTCATGTACTGGAGCTCTTCGGTCATGCGCTCGATCTCTGCACCCTTGGGGCCGATGACGAGGCCGGGGCGGGCGGTCTTGATAACCACCTTGAGCTCTTCACGCGTGCGCTCGATGTGGATGTCGGACACGGCGGCGTTCGGAGGGCGCTTGTTCAGGCGCTTGTCCAGCCAGCCGCGGATCTTCTGGTCCTCGACGAGCAGTTCGCCGTAGAGCGCCTTGGGGGCGTACCAGCGGCTTTTGTGCGCCTCGGTGATGCCCAGCCGGAGTCCGAAAGGATGAGTCTTCTGTCCCATGGTGGTTCTCGTGTTAGCGGGCGGGCTTTTCCTCGACGGAGATCGTGATGTGGCTGAAGGGCTTGTGGATGGCGTGGGCGCGGCCACGGTCCTTGGGCTGGAAGCGCTTCATGACGGAGGCGTTGTCCACGCGGCTTTCGGTGACGAAGAGCTGGGTGGTGTCGGCCTCGGCCGCTTCGGCGTCGGTGATGGCGGCGTTGAGGCAGCGCTTAATGTTGACGGCGGCGCGCTTGGTGTTGAAGGTCAGCAGGTTCAGGGCCTGGTCCACGCGCTTGCCGCGGATGAGGTCCGTGAGCAGCTTGGCCTTGCGGGGGCTGCCGCGGTGCTGGAGGACCTGGCTGGTGAACGAGCAGATGTCCACCGTGCGGACGCCCAGGTACTGGGCAATCTGCTTGATGGCCTTGGCGTCGCAGCGGGGGTGGTCCTTGCCGCCGAGCCAGTTGTTCACGGCGCGGGTGGCGTCGGCGACGCGGGCCTCGCGGGAGGCGGGCGTGGTGCCGTTGGCGGGAGCGGCGACGACCTCCGCGAGCTGCTGAGCGGAGACGCCCTTGGCCTCCATCGCCTTGCTGAGTTTGGTGCTGTGGATCTTCACGGGTTAGTTCCCTGAGTCGTACTGCGCGTCGTGGCTGGATTACTTCTTGGCGGGAGCGGCCTGGGCGGCATCACCACCGTCGAGGCCTTCCTTCTTGTTCGTGTGGCCGCGGAAGGTGCGGCTGCTGCTGAACTCACCCAGCTTGTGGCCGACCATGTCCTCGGTGACGAAGACGTCGTTGAAGACCTTGCCGTTGTGCACCTTGAAGGTGTGCCCGACGAACTCGGGGACAATGGTGCAGCGCCGAGCCCAGGTCTTCAGGGGCTCCTTCTTGCGCGTCTGGTTCAGCTTCTCCACCTTGGAGTAGAGCTTCTCGTCGACGAACGGACCTTTCTTGAGGCTGCGTCCCATGGGTGAGTGTGTCCTTTAGTGATTGCCTCGGAATTACTTCTTCTGGCCGTAGCGCTTGCTGATACGGCGGCGGAGGATGAGCTTCTTGCTGGACTTCTTGGGGTTGCGGGTGTTGCCGCCCTTGGCGTGGACGCCGGTGGGGCCGCACAGCGGGCGGTTGCCCTTGCTGCGGCCCGAGCCGCCGCCCAGCGGGTGAGCATGGTGGCTCTTTGCCACGCCGCGCGTGATCGGGCGGATGCCCATCAGGCGAGAAAGGCCGGCCTTGCCCAGCATCCGGAGACGGTGGTCGGGGTTACCGACCTGGCCGATGGTGGCGCGGCACTCGAGCGGCACGCGGCGGACTTCGCCGCTGGGCAGCACGAGGGTCGCGTAATCGTCTTCACGGTTGCTGAGCTTGGCGTAGGTGCCTGCGCTGCGGCACATCTGGGCGCCGCGGCCGGGGATCAGTTCGACGCAATGCACGTCGAGGCCCGTGGGGATGTACTTGAGCTTCATCACGTTGCCGACCTGGGGCTCGACCGGGCCGGTGCTGCTCGACACAACGGTCATGCCGTCGGTGAGGCCGTTAGGGGCGATGATGTAGCGCTTCTCGCCGTCCTTGTACTGCACCAGTGCGATGTGGCACGAGCGGTTGGGATCGTACTCGACGCCAATGACCTTGCCCTCGATGGCGTCGCGGTCGAAGCGCTTAAAGTCGATCTTGCGGTACATCTTCTTCACGCCGCCGCCGATGCCGCGGGAGACGATGATGCCGCGGTTGTTGCGGCCACCGCTCTTGGGCAGTGGGGTCATGAGAGAATGCTCCGGGGTGAACTTGGTCACCTCGGCGTGCATGTTGACGCTGGCGTTGCGACGCCCGGCGCTGGTCTTCTTGTAAACACGGATAGGCATGGATACACCTCTGTCCGAGCTTTAGAACAGCTCGAGCTTGTCGTCCTTGTGGAGTTTCACGATGGCCTTCTTGGTGTCGGCGGGGATGACCAGACCGGTGCGGAACCGCTTGGTCTTGTGCTTCTTCCGCTGGGTCGCGACGGCCTCGACGCGGACCTTGTAGATCTTCTCCACCGCGGACTTGATCTCGTCCTTGGTGGCGCGGGCGTCCACGATGAAGGCGTAGCGGTTCTGCTCGTTCATCGCCCAGGTGCTCTTCTCGCTGAGCAGGGGCTTCTTCAGGATGTAGCTGGAGTCGACGTTGGCGGGCATGTCACTTCACCTCCGTCTTCTTGGAGCTGGTCTTCTTAGCGGGCGCCTTTTTGGGGGCCTTGCCGCCGCGGGGCGTGCTGGGCTTGGCGACTTCCTTGGATTCCACGCGGCCCATGGGGCTGGTCTTGGCTTCCTTGCCGGTCTGGCTCGACGCACCCTTGAGCCACGCCTCGAGGTCGGCCTTCGAGATGACCATATAGCGGCTGTTGAGCATGTTGAACGCGTTGATCTGGTCCACGCGGCAGACGCTCACGCTATCCAGGTTGCGGGCGCTGAGCATCGCGTTCTTGCCGGCGTCAAAGTCCATGGGCAGCGCGACGAGCACGCTGCGGTCGACCTTGATGCTGGCGAGGAACTCGGAGAAGTCGCTGGTCTTGGGCGACTTCATCGCCCAGTTCTCGACCACGCGCACCTCGTTGTCCACCAGCTTCGCCAGGAAGGCGTTGCGGTTGGCCTTGCGGCGCATCTTCTTGGGCATGTCCAGGCGGAAGTCCTCGCGGGTCTTCTGCTTGTGGTGGCCGTGGCCGCCGCCCTTGAAAAGGTTGGCCTTGCGGTCGCCGTGGCGGGCGTTGCCCGTGCCCTTCTGCTTGTAAATCTTGCGGGTGGAACCTTCCACGTCGTGACGGTTCTTGGTGCGTGCGGAGCCCTGACGCTGGTTGGCGTGGTACCGCACGTATGCCTGCTTGATGAGCGCAGCGTTTACGCTGCCCCCAAGGGCGGCTTCGTCAATCGACAGGGAGGCAACTTCCTTGCCCTGCATGTTGTAGACGGGGACTTGCATGAGTCTTTACCTCGTCCAATGCCTGGGCCACCCGTCCGCACATGCGTCTCCAACGGAGACACGGGCGGGAGGCCCTTCACTTCGCCTAGCCGTCTCACCTCCATTCGCCCCGGGGAACTATTCCCGTGGCTGCACGCACCATGCGTGCGGGGTGGATCGGCATCGACTCGGCATGGCGGCGTTGGTCGTGAGACCTTCGCCGCAGTTCTTTGTCGCTGCCCGGTGGTTTCCGTTGAGCGTGGTGCTCGCTGGACCTTTCGGGCTCAACGGGTGCATTGCCGACGCACCCGCTGATGAGATCACTCTCGACCGACAGCTTTCCCCCGTCCCAGAACCGTCACCGGCTCAGGGTGGGTTGAGATACTAGGCAAGCAATTACTTGCCCGCAACTTCCGCCTGCTTCTTGCCCTTCGTCTTGTACAAACGAACGGCGGTACGGACTTCGACCATCCCGTTGTTGGGGCCGGGGATCGGACCCTTCACCAGGAGGAGGTTCTTTTCAGGATCAATGCGGACCACGTCTAGGCTGCGGGCGGTCACCCGCTCTGCACCCATGTGGCCGGCCATCTTCTTGCCCTTGGCCAAACCGCCGCCGAAGCCACGGTTGGAACAGAGGGAGCCGATCGAGCCGGGGGAGCGGTGCTTGCGTTCGGTGCCGTGCGACGCGAACAGCCCCTTGAAGTGGTGGCGTTTCATCGTGCCCGCGAAGCCCTTGCCCTTGCTCGTGCCAGCGACATCGACGTACGCGACTTTTTCGAGGCCCGCGACAGTCAGCGTCTGGCCCAGCGTAAACGCCGCCAAGTCCTTCTCGTTGACGCGGAACTCGCGGTGGTAGCGCTTGGGGGTGGTGCCGGCCTTGTGGTCGTGGCCGATCACCGGGATGGTGCTGTTGCGGGGGGCGACTTCCTCGAAGCCGATCTGGACGGCGGTGTAGCCATCCTTCTCCTTGGTCCGCAGCTGCGTGACGACGCAGGGGCCGACCTGGATGGCGGTGACGGGCACGGCGACGCCCTTGTCCACATAGACGCGGGTCATGCCGAGTTTCTTGCCGAGAAGCAGGGTGGTCATCTTCACAGACTCCCGCGGAATCCGGTGCGATCAACGAGTGATGCCCTGAGCGTCCGCTGTTGGTGGGTGTAAGGAACGAAAAAGTCCACAGGACACGTCCTGTGGGCGGGGATTCAGGCCTTGATCTTGACGAAAACACCGGCGGGAACGACGAGGCGGTTCAGGGCCTCGACGGTGCGGGCGTTGGGCTCGATGATGTCGATGATGCGCTTGTGGGTGCGGATCTCGAACTGCTCGCGGCTCTTCTTATCGATGAAGGGCGAGCGGAGAACCGTGTACTTCTCGATGCGGGTGGGGAGCGGGATCGGCCCGGCGACCTTGGCGTTGGTGCGCTTGGCGTGCTCCACGATTTCCTTGGCGCTCGCGTCGAGGGCGAGGTGGTCGTAGGCTTCCATCCGGATTCTGATCTTGCCGCCTTGCATGCTGCAAACCCTTTCGACCCGTAGAGTCGGGAAGACAACCACCT
The DNA here is from genome assembly GCA_036261855.1 of Phycisphaerales bacterium. GTDB lineage: Bacteria > Planctomycetota > Phycisphaerae > Phycisphaerales > UBA1924 > BJHL01. The sequence continues at coordinate 6,085 of DATAKA010000103.1, forward strand.
TCGAAACCGCCAACGCCGGGGTGACAAAGATGCCCGTGCTCGCCTCGCAGCGCGCAGGGGGTCAAGGTTAGACGCCGGTTGGGGCCTGTCAACCCCCTCGTAAGGAAAAGGGCAACAGTGGTGCACGCGGCCGCGGAAGTTATGGTTTGCAGGCGGCCGGTCGCTGGAGGGACCACGTTGGCGGAGCCGATGAATACACACCGAACCGGTCCCGAAACTGGCGGCGTCCATTCAATGGACTTCGGCCGCGAAGGAGCGCGAAGATGCGATTGCTGTGCTTGTCCGGTCTGCTGCTACTGACGCCGTGGGCCGCCGCCCAGGGCACCCGGCCCACTCAGCCGGTGCGGATTCCAGCATCCACCCCCAATGCCCAGGCTCCGGCGGCCCCCCCCGGTGCGCCGGCCGCGGACGAGCCGGTCACCTTCAATACCGATCCTCTCCTCATCGAGTCCATCGGGCTCACCATGCTGGTGCCCGAAGGGGCAGACGTCGTGGCCGATTCGATGGCGGGCAATACCGCGGCGACGTTCCAGGACAAGGGCAACAACTGGGTCATCAAGGTTCAGACGCCCCGCAGCGCACGCAAAGACCTGACGCTTGCGAAGGTGGTCGATGAAGCCTTGGAGCAGTTGCTGGCCGCGCACCGGGTGCTCGAAGTTGATCCCGGCAAGAACGTGGCAAAGGAAAACCCGAAGGCCGCGGCGATCGTGCTTGCGAGGGAGCCGGGAACGGGCCAAACGCTCACGATTCGCAACGATGGCAATGAACTGCCCATTGAGCGTTGTTACGTGGAACTCCCGCCCTTGATGCAAAGCCAGGACCCGGTGGTCCGGGGCTTCACAGCCGCGCGGATCGGGCCTGACCAGTTCATCACGTTCGAGTTGTTCACGACCAAGGGCAAGTTCGCGCGTGCAAAGCAGGTGTACGAGATGACGGTGGGTGGGTGCAAGTTTGCGGACACGAGCAAGGCGCGGGAGCAGCGGGCGGCGATGGTGACGGCGGGCGTCACGTTCTTTGACAGCCTCACCAAGGACGACTTCCAGAGCATTTTGAGGGAGCAGCCCGAGCGGTGGGAACGGCTCTACCGGCCCAGCAAGACGGGCAAACGCGATGACGACACGGAGGTCGGCTACCGGCGGGTGAGGCTCTCCACGGGCCGAGAGGCGGGCGCGACACGCGAGGGATGGGTCGTGCGTATTGACGCACGGTTCCTGCAGGAGCAGAGCATTGTTGATTCGCAGAGCATTTTTCACATGACCTATGACCGCCAGGAGGAGAACTGGTCGGTCGTCATGACCATCCGGAGCGACGCGGCGGACGCGAAAGGAAAGAACGCGAAGGACCAGGTCGCGGACCAGACGCATTCCGAGACTGGCGCGCGATTCAAGGACAAGATGCAGGTGCTGGTCAACAGCCCGGGCCAGGCTCCCAAGACCATCCAGCCGCAGATCATGGGCGACGGGTATATCAGCCGCGTGGAGTCGTTCCTGCTGCCGCAACTCCTGGTGCGGAAAGCAATGCCTCTGACGTACGGCTTTTACGCCTATCAGTCGCAGAACGAACGGATCACCATGCGACGGGATTCGCTGGAGCGTCCCAAGTCCGAAGGGCTGCCCTGGAAGTTGACCACGCGGTTGGCGGAGGGGATGCCCGAAACGGTGAGCTACTACGACATCCGGGGCGTGGTGACCAAGGGGGATGCGGGCAGCGGCATCGTGACCGAGGTGATCACGATCAAGGACCTGTACGATCTGTGGAAGAAGAAGGGGCTGCCGTTGGACTAGGTGTTCATGGTGGATTGCAGAAGCCATGGAGCATGTGCATCGAGGGATTCAACCGTTATTGATCGCGCTGTCGCTCGCAGACCACCATGTCCACCTCCCGACTCATCACGTCCGAATCACTCCCGCAGGAGGAGCAGGCCAATTGGGCACTGCGCCCGACGCGGCTCGACGAGTACATCGGCCAGGTGGACCTCGTCGAGCGCCTGCGGATCGCGATCGCTGCCAGCCGATCCCGCAATGAACCGCTGGAGCATGTGCTGCTGCACGGTCCGCCCGGCCTCGGAAAGACAAGCCTTGCCCACGTTCTGTCGCAGGAGATGGGCAGCAAGATCTACGTGACCAGCGGCCCGGCGCTGGCGAAAGGGACCGACCTTGTCGCGGCACTGACGCGCTTGGAGCCGTGCGACATTCTCTTCATCGACGAGATCCACCGTCTCCCGATCGCGGTCGAGGAGTTCATCTATCCCGCGATGGAGGACTTCAAGATCGATGTGACGCTGGACGCCGGCCTCGCGGCCCGCACGGTGCAGGTGAAGTGCCGCCCGTTCACGCTGATCGGCGCCACGACGCGGGCAGGCCTCCTGTCCTCGCCCTTGCGTTCGCGGTTCGGGCTGACCCACCACCTGCAGTACTACTCGCACGCCGACCTGCTGCGCATCCTGGAGCGATCGTGCTCCCTGCTGGGGATTGAGCGTGCCGAGCGTGATTCACTCGCGGCGATCGCGTCGCGCAGCCGTGGCACGCCCCGCATTGCCAACCGCCTGCTGCGGCGCGTGCGCGATTGGGCTCAGGTGAAGGGGAATGGCGCGGTCGCGGAGGGGAGCGTGGCGGGCGCGCTCAAGCTCGAGGGGATCGATGACCTGGGCTTGGACGAGCTCGATCGTTCGTTCATGCGCGCGATCGCGACCACGTACAAGGGCGGTCCGGTGGGGCTTGAGACCATCGCCGCAACGATGAACGAAGACGCGGGCACACTCGAGGATGTCGTCGAGCCTTACCTCCTGCAGATGGGGTTCCTTGCCCGGACACGGCGCGGCCGGGCGCTCACGCACCGCGCGTGCGACTTCCTGGGCGTCAAGTTCAACCCCGAGGCCCTCGGTGGTGCCGGTGAGTTGTTCGCTTGACAGGCCGGCGGCGTGCTATCGATCAAGCAGGTCGCGTTGCTCGTGTCGGCGGAACCAGTTCATCTGCGCGATCACATCGCTTTGGTTCGAGAGGGCATCACCGTTGAGGTCGCTTGGGATGAACTGCACGGCGTGGACGTCGTCCATCGATAGCCGTGAGTCAAAGTTCACGTCCGTCGGGCTCATCTCTCGCGGGACGTACGGCGCAGCCAGGACGGCCGCGGCGGTGCCCGGTGCGATGAGTTCTGCGAGTCCAAGGGCCCCCAGAGCAACATCCGGCAGTCCGGCCGAGTTGGGCAGGTACGTCCGGTCGATATCCGAGCGGCGGTACAGGATGCTTGCGCCGGTGCGGAACGTCTGGCGTGCGCCACGCCGGTACGCGTGGTATGCGCCCCACGCCGGTTCGGCGTCGCCCAGGGCGCTCAGGCCCATCAGGCTGGTAAACGTGGTGACGTTGCCCGGGTGATTGGAGAGGCTGTCGGCGTTGTAGCCGCCCCAGTCGCTGCGCGTGGTGCCTGCGGAAAAGACTGTTGAGAAACGCGTGCCGAAGTCATCCGTCCATGCCGCGTTTGAGCGCGCGATCGCCGCGACCTGCTGACGCCACAGCGGACTTGCCCGGTAGTCGGGGCAGGTCAGCGCCGGGTAGATGCTGATGAATGACGCCTCAAAGTAGTTGCCCGTCGCCGAGATGAAAGTGCCCGGCAAGTATGCGGCGACAGGGTGGTTCGCGCGGTTGAGCCAGTAGGAGTACGCGGAGTCGCCAGTTGATCCGCCGTACCGCGACGCCTGCTCGACGAACATGATCCCTTCGTGGAATGGCCTTGCGTAGGAGCCGGTGTCTGGGCCACCGGTCTGGAGGCCTTTGAAGGCCATCGCGTTCGCGTTGAATGTCTGGAAGTATGTGTCCCAGTTGCGGGTGCGGAAAATGATGCGAGACCCTGCTTTTGCGATCTCCGGGTCGTCGGGGTAATAGCTCATGGCACGGGACGCACCCAGCACCATTTTCATCGTGGATAGTGTCGCAAACTCGGGGTCCCACCCTGGTTTGGTCCCGCCGGTCGCCGGGTCGATCCAGTGCCTGAAAATCCCGTCGCTCGAGCGGCTGGGTTTGATGTTGTCCGCAGCGAGGCCGCCGTACCGGGTTATGATCGAGCGCACCTGCTGCTGCGCCAGCGGGTCGCCGTGGACATAGTCGCTTGCGAGCAGCAACAGCACCGTCCAGCACGCGCCGTCCGGTGTTGCCGGGTGGAAGCGTGCCTGCGACGGGACGGTGTCCCCGTCGATCACCCATCCCGCGGGTTCGCCGTCGGGTGAGATCAGGCCGCGGCCGAACGTCACGACCTGGGCAAGTTCGTCGTTCATCCACGCGTCAAAGCTCAAGCTTGTTTCGGCCGATTCGCGGATGGTCAGCGCGTCTTCTTCCTGCCCGACGAGCAGCGTGCCGTCGCCCCGGTGTGCAAGGGCGTGCCAAAGCACCGAGGACGTGGTGTAGACCGCCGCGCTGACGGGGACGCCCAAGTAGGCGATGGAGCTGTTGACAAAGTCAATGCGGGAGGTGGTGGGGGAAGTGCGGGCAAGGATGTGCAGGCCCCGGTGCGCGGCCGCGCCGTACGCATCTCCCCACGCGAGGCCGCAGATATCACTGCCGGTCGTCACGAGCGTCCATGTCGGCGCCGTCGAGAAGTTGTTGGTGAGGGGCGTGCGGTAGACCTGCGACCCATTGGTTGCGAAGAGCGAACCAGTTTCGCGATCGACTGCAAGTCCACGGATGTCACCGGCAACCGGCAGGTTCCATGTCGCGGCGAGCGATCCGGAAGTGGCTCCGGCGCTCGCGGACAAGACCTTGAGCTGGCCGGCACCCACGCCGGCGGAACCAACGTACAAGTATCCTTTCCAGTGTGCGAGCCCCAAGTGCGGGAATGTGTCCCCCCGGTCGTACAGGTCCAGCCGGGCAAAGAGCGTGAGCGAGTTGGTGCTTGTGTCGTACCGGAGCACCGCGTCGGAGCCGAGCCCGCCGCCGGGAACCGTGTCGTCGTGCACACTGATGAAAAGCTGTTTCCCCGTCGAGGTGAATGCCAATGCGGAAGGGCCATCGGGGCCTCCGTCGAGACTGAGCCAAGGGGCGAGTGCCTGCATGTCCGCACGGGTGATTGTCCGAGTCGTCGTGCCGCCTGCGCCGAGCACGATCACACGGTCTTCGAAGGAATCGCCCAGCGCGAGGTTCGCCCCCATGGGAGCGGCTGCGACAGCGCATGTGTCATCGGCACCTGCTAGGACCAGTGGGGTGGGCACAGGGCCTGCAAACGCACGAACCGCGAGCATCGCGCATGACACCGTTGCCGCGCACGCCACCGCTCTACGAATATTTGGAGCCCGCTCTGGTTTCATCGCTGCAGCACCATCCTACCCCTTCTGTCAACGCTGCCGACAGCCCGGCGGTGCGTTCTCACGTCCGAATAGTGATAGCATGTTCGCAGCCCGGACGACGGGCGTTGCACCATGAAGGTGAACAAGGACACCATCGCCGGCCTTCTCTGGACGAGCCCATGGCTCGTGGGCTGCCTCGTGTTCATGCTCGTCCCGATGGGCATGAGCCTTTGGTACTCGTTCACGGACTACCCGCTCCTGAAGCCACCGGTGTACGTGGGACTCGACAACTACCGGTCGCTTCTGGCGGACGACCGGTTCTGGCTTGTGGTGAAGAACACCTCGCTCTACGCCGCAGTCGCCATCCCGGCGTGCACACTGGTCGCTTTGGTCATGGCCGCGGGCCTGGCCACGCCCGGGGTACCAATGGGCCGCGCGTTCGCGGCTGCGGTGTACCTCCCCACGCTGGTGCCGATGATGGCGACGGCGATGATCTGGATGTGGCTGTTCAATGGGCGGTACGGCCTGATCAACAACGTCCTGTCCGTGGTGGGCATTACTGGCCCCAACTGGCTGGAGGACGGTCGCTTTGCGATCGCCGTACTCGTCATCACCAGTGTGTGGAGCGTCGGGCAGATGGTCGTGGTCTATATCGCGGCGATCAATGAAGTGCCGGCGTCACTCTACGAGGCCGCCCGCATTGATGGCATGGGCCCGGTGCGCCGTTTCATGCACATCACGCTGCCGATGATCTCTCCCGCGATCCTCTTCAACGTCATCACGCTCACGATCGGCTCGCTCCAGGCGTTCGTGATGCCTTACGTGCTCTTCCGCAACGAGCGGGGTCAGAAGGCCGCCGGGGACATGTACAACCTGCTGCTCTACGACAACGCGTTTGTCTACCGCAAGTTCGGGCACGCCAGCGCGATGGCGTGGATGCAGCTCCTCGTGATCCTCGCGCTGACGGGCGTCATGCTTGCCATGAGCAAGCGGCTGGTGCACTACCGCGGAACCTGAGCATGTCGAGCGAGAACCATCCCCGGCACGCGGGCCAGCGATCGCAGCGATGGGTGCTGTTCGCGCTGCTGCTCACGGCCGCGCTGATGTTCGTGTTCCCGCTCATCTGGATGGTCTCGACAACGCTCAAGACCGAGGAGCAGGCGGCGTCGGCCAGTCTTTCGTTGCTCCCCAAAGAACAGTCGCCGCTCGCGCCGACCGGGGCGACACCGAACCAACCGGGTGAGGCACCTCCGAGCGTGCTCAGCCAGGCAGTGACGAACGCGAGTGACAACTACTCCGCGGTCTGGAATGACCCCTCCATCGAGTTCCCCCTCTACCTCCGCAACACGTTGATCGTGGCGCTCCTCAGCGTGGTGGGCATGACGCTCAGCAGCGCGGTCGTCGCGTACGGCCTTTCCCGAATCCCCTGGCGCGGACGCGGCGCGGTCTTTGTGACCGTGCTCGTCACCATGATGATCCCGTTCCCGGTGCTCATGGTGCCGCTCTACATGGTGTTCCGCTGGCTTGGGTGGATCGACACGCTCAAGCCCCTTTGGGTGCCGGCGTGGTTCGGCGGAGCTTTCAATATTTTCCTGCTGCGGCAGTTCTTCATGGGCATTCCGAAGGAACTGAGCGAAGCCGCGCGTGTGGACGGGGCCGGCCACTGGACGACATTCTGGCGGGTTATCGTGCCGCTGAGCAAGCCGGCCCTGGCGCTGGTCGCGCTCTTTCACTTCATCTATGTCTGGAATGACTTTCTCGCGCCTCTGATTTTCATCACCAAGCCCGATCAGCGGACCCTGGCGCTGGGGCTGCAGCTTTATCAGAGCAAGGCGGGGCTGACCCCGTGGAACCTCTTGATGGCGGCCAGCACAATGGTCGTGGCACCAGTTCTTGTGCTTTTTCTGCTCACTCAGCGGGCATTTGTCCGCGGCATCGCCGCCGAAGGCCTGAAAGACTGAGGTCTACGTGCAAGTTTCCTCGTCCACAATGTGGCTTTGTCCAGATTCGGTTCCCCAATTCCGGTTGACATCCCGCCTGCTTTCCGTCACACTCTTGGAGAACTGCGTCGGCAACCGGTATCGCACCGGGGCCAACGCTGTTTCCTCGCAACCTTTCATAGCACCCCGTGGGTGTGGAGTTGAATCATGAAGACTCGTTCTCTCGTTCTCGCTTGCGGCGCTGCCGCGGCGATGGTCTCGACAGCGGCCGCCCAGACCAACGGGCTGCAAAACGGTGGCTTCGAGTCCATCTGCTTTATCTGCGGCGGCCCCTTCGCTGAGGGTTGGCACAGCCCCGGCGGCGACACCATCGCACCCCGCCGCTTCGTGGGCGACACCGGCACTCCCGCGATCCAGCCCGTGGGCACGCCCAACGCCATCACGCCCCGCACCGGCACCAGTCTGCAGGAGGTCGGTACGCACGGCACTGGCGGCTTTGAGGGCGTGACGACCGACACGATCAACTACTGCCACTGCGACCAGACTTGCCAGACATTCTGCTCCGCGCCGTTCCCCTACTTTGACCCGATCTTCGACTACAACGGCGGCGACATCATCGCATCGGGGTACTACATGATCCCCGCGAGCGACCCCCTCGTTGGCGACTTGGCGGGCATGTCGCTAAGCGTCAGGGTCCTGAATCAGAACGTCGCCAGCGTTGAATCACTGAGCATCAGCGGCCACACCGACGGACAGTGGGTGCAGTTCTCGCTGGCTTTCAGCCGCGCAGACATTCAGCAGCAGTACGAGTGCAACCTGGGCGTGCAGCCCGATTGCGGGTGCAACTGCGTCCCCGCCAGCCCCCTGCCTGATCGCGTGAAGATCGTCCTGGTCCGCTTTGCGGCAGACGGCACGCCCACCAGCGGCACGATCTATTGGGATGACATCTCGTTCACCCAGCTGCCGGGTGGCCCGACCTGCGACAGCATCGACTTCAACGGCGACGGCCTCTTCCCGGACACACTCGACATCGATGACTTCCTGAGCGTCTTCTCCGGCGGCCCGTGCAGCAACGACCCCAACTGCGGCGACATTGACTACAACAACGACGGCCTCTTCCCGGACACGCTGGACATCGATGCGCTCTTGAGCGTCTTCTCCGGCGGGTCCTGCCTCGTGTGAACGCCAGAGGCCCTGTCGGGCCAGAAGTACCGTGTCTCACCGCAAGCCCCCGCACCGTGCGGGGGCTTGCTTTTTTCAACGTGCTGCGTGACGACCGACGATCGCGGCGACGGATTGGTATGCTTCGGGAGCCTTCTCCCGGAGTGTGCGTCATGCAATGTCTACGACTGACCGCGGTGATTCTCTCCATGCTGCTCGCGGGCACATGTGCACTCGGCGGGCCGCAGGCCGCGGGCGAACCAGCCGCAGCCGCGGGAGAGCAGCCCGCCACAGGCGTGCTGGACGTCATGGACAACGCCGCGTCGTGGAAGATCGTGACACCAGAAGGTGTGCGGCTGAGCCTGCACGAGGATGATGGCCACTCCGGCCGGTGCCTGCGCCTTGACTACGAGTTCGTTACGGGCGGCGGCTACTGCATCATCCAGAAGGACTTTCCAGTCACGTTGCCGTCCAACTACGAGTTCGCGTTCCACGTTCGCGGGGACGGGCCGGACAACAACCTCGAATTCAAACTCCTCGACAGATCGGGAGACAGCGTCTGGTGGGTCAACCGGCGTGCGTACGAGTGGCCCTCTGCATGGACGCGGCTTTCCAACAAGAAACGCAAACTTGAGTTTGCGTGGGGCCCCTCCGGGGGCGCACCGCTGACGGAGATCAGCAAGATCGAGTTCGCCATCGCGAGCAGCGGTGGCGGGAAGGGGAGCGTGTGGCTGGATGAGTTGGTACTGCGAGAACTTGCCGACAATCCCGAACGACGTGCACAAGCAGTCGCGCAGGCAGTTTCATCCAATGCCACGGCTCAGTCTGCTGCGGCTCTTGCGGTCGATGGTCTGATGGAATCGAAGTGGACTTCGGGCACCGAAGCCGAGCCCACGCTTGTCATCGACCTTGGTTCGCAGCGAGAGTTCGGCGGGGTGCGCGTGGACTGGGATGCCGAAACTCGCGGTTACCTCCGCGCGTGCGAAGTATCGGTATCGGACGATGCCGTCGTGTGGTTACCCCTTGGGGAGCCCCGTCCCATCCACAGCGCCAGATCTCTCTTTGTAACGCCGGACGCGGAGTCCCGGTACGTCCGGATCCGCTGTGTCCGCGCCGTGTTCGATCGTGAGAATTCCAGGAAGAGGCAGATCGGCGTCAGGGAGGTGACGGTGCTCCCGCCGGAGTTCTCGGCGACGTCCAACAGCGTGTTCGAGTCACTGGCCCGTGAATCGACGCCCGGAATGTACCCGAAGTACTTCCGGGGTGAAGCGGGCTATTGGACGGTCATCGGCGAGCACTCCCTCGCGAGTGACGCCAGACTGAGCTATGAAGAGGCGATGATCAATGAGGAAGGGCAGGTCGAGGTCGGCAAGCGCCACTTTTCAATTGAGCCCTTCATCCGTCCGCTGGGCGGCAAGATCCTGACGTGGGCCGACGCGACGCACACCCAGTCGGTTGTCGCGTCCGGCATTCCCCTGCCGGTGGTGACGCGGACAATGGAGAATCTCTCGCTGGAGACGACCGCGTGGACCGAGCAGAACTACGGCGTGCCGTGGCTGATGCTCCGATACCGGCTCACGAACACGAGCCGATCTCCGCACTCTGGTAGCCTTGCCCTCGCTGTGCGACCCTTCCAGGTCAACCCTATGTACCAGTGGCTCAACACTCCGGGCGGTTTTGCGCCGATCCGATCCGTGACGAGGATGGAGCATGCGGACAACGAGCGGAGCGGCACGACGCTTGGGGTCCGCGTGTCATCTGGTCGCGTGTCCCGCGATGTACTTGCGATTTCCCGTGTCTCAGAGGTAGCATTTGTCCGGTCGGACGACGCCGACGTTGTGACCGCAATGCATGAAGGTCAGTTGCGGGGTGGTTCCGGAGCTTCCAGCCTTACGGACACTGCGGGTACGCTTTCGGTCCTCTTCAAGTATGCCTATGACCTCTCGCCCGGTGCTGTGCACGAGTGCGTTCTGGCCGTGCCCCTGCACGATTCGTCATCGCTCCCCCTGCTGCCCGTGACGCCCTACGCCAACCCGGAACTTACGCAGCAGAGTCTCGACCGCGCTGTTCGACAGTGGCACGAGGCAACGAGTGGCACGGCGATCACTGTCCCGCAAGCCGACCAATGGCTCGCCGACACCTTCGCCGCCCAACTTGCCTACATCCTCATCAACCGCGACGGGCCAGCTCTGCAGCCCGGCTCGCGCTCCTACGAGCGGTCGTGGGCGCGGGACGGCTCCCTCACCTCCGCTGCGCTCCTCGCCTGCGGCCACGCGGCAGAAGCCAAGGCTTGGATCGACTGGTTCGGCTCCCACCAGTTCGAGAACGGCAAGATTCCCTGCGTCGTGGACAGCCGCGGGCCAGACCCGGTGAACGAGCACGACAGCCACGGCGAGTACATCTGGGCGGTTGCCAACTACTACCGGCACACGCACGACG
>DATAKA010000132.1:0-33274 GCA_036261855.1 Phycisphaerales bacterium
CTCCTTGAGTATTCGCTGCTCTCGACCCTCGATGTACTGCTGCCCGCCCCACAGAATGCCGGCGGCCGCGATCAGAAGAAAAACAAACGCGGCGATCACCGCTTTGCGCTCTCGCCTCAGCCATCGCGCAATGCGCTGCGACGCAGGTTGCGGGATCCAGTCGATCGCTTCGTGCCTGAGCCACCGCTCGATATCGTTCGCGAAAGCCTCAGCCGACGAATGCCGTTCGCGGGGATCCCGATGAAGGGCCCGAGCGCAGATCGATCGCAGCACCGGATCACGAAGCCTCCCCACCGCCGCTGAATTGATGGGCCCGCCGCTCGACCCCGTAAAAACGTTCCGTCGTGCCTCGGTGGGCGACTCACCGTTTGGGACCGCCCCCGTGGCAAGGTACAGCACAAGCCCACCCAGCGCGTACACGTCGCACGCGGCGGTAAGCGGCTGCGTCCCCTCGAACTGCTCCGGCGCCGCAAAGCCGATCGCCCCGTTGCCCTGCTCGTCGCCGGGCGTTGCAACGCCACGGTCGCTGACCCACCGTGCCAGACCAAAGTCGGTGATGCGAGGTTCTCCCGATCTGGTGAGCAGAACGTTGGAAGGCTTGAGGTCACAATGAAAGAGACCCGCCGCATGGATCGCTTGTATGCCCCGGGCGACGGCCACGACCAGCCTCGCGGCATCACGCTCCGTCAACGGACCATGCCGACGGATGTGGTGCTCCGCGTTGCCCCCGTCAACGTGCTCGAATACGACGTACGACTCGCCCCTGAGGCTGACACCCCGATCGATGACCCTTGCCACACTCGGGTGCGAGATACGCCGAGCCTTGATGGCCTCCTCAGCCGCCGTCCGCTGGTCCGCCTGCAGAATCACGTGGCCCCGCAAGAACTTCACCGCGACGTAAGACGGCGCCCCATCCCTCGACATGAGCCGGTCCACCGCAAGGTACACCTGCCCTTGACTGCCGCTGCCCAATGCCTCGCGGAGTGAATACCGCGGCAACCCATCGGGAGTCACTGGGCCAAGGTCCTCGGGCAGTGACCGTGACGCGCCCATGCCAGACGCTCCACCCCGTGAGCTTCCAACCACAACCGATGACAATGCCGCCGCGACCTGAATGGCCTCTTTGTGTTCGGGGTAGCTGACCTGAAGGTCCGCGATGAGCTTGGACCTGGACTCCCCGGCTCGCTCACGAACCTGGATCACAGCGTCGATGGCGGCGTCGAGCACAACAGGGCGTTCCGCCAGGCGCGGGACAAGCCGAAAAAACTCCTCCAGGGAATCAAGGGCGAGCAGCCCCCGGCGTGCGGCAACGTCGATGACGTACGCAAGCTCGTCATCGTCCTTCGAAGCACTGGACTGGAGCAGGTCGGCAAGGCTGCGTGAGCCGGACGCCGACCACACCCCGCTGGAATCGTGCATGCCGCTGGCCGTGAACATCATTCACTACTCCCCGAGGTCAGTTCCTTCCGAAGCCGTGCACGGATCAACTGCCAGCGCTTACGAGCCAACTCCGGCGAGATGCCCAGTTCCCTCGCCACCTGCTCGAATGACCTCCCGGCCAAGTGCCGGAACAGGATCGTGCGGTCCTGAGGACTGTCCAGCAAGGACGCCCAGCGCTTGACGTCCACCTCGAACGCCGTGGGATCTGCCCACTCGCGGTCGACGCGGCGCCGCACAAGCGTGGCGAACTCCGAGTCTTCGCCCTCCAGTCGATCCAGGCGGGTCACCATCCTCTGCTTGTCCAGCACCGACGTCTGGGCGATGCGGGAGAGCAGCGAAAGCAGGTCGCCGGGCGTCGCTGCGCGAACCCGCCGGCCGTCCACAAACCGGTCGAAACGGCGGCACACGGTCGAGAACACGTCCTGACTGTCGAACAGCCGACGCGTCTCACCCCCGAGCCTTGCCCGGATGCGACGACGGATCATGGGCTCGTACTTCGTGACCAGCACCGCGGCGGCATCCCTATTTCCTTGCGCGATGAGCTCCACCAACCGCTCGATCGGAGCGTCAGCCATCTCACTCAACCGTTCGGTCGAGCGAGGGTCGGCTGCGGGATTCTGGGACGGAGTGCTCGAAAGTTGCATGGCGACCCGCCGCTGAAATCCTCAGAAATACACGCTCGATGCCTTCACGAACGTGGTTCCGCGTGCGTCCATGAGTTGCCAGGCCCATCGTGGGCGCGGCAGACCACAAGACTGATGGAGATCATACATGAACCAATTGCTGTCTGCAACGGTCGGCGCTGCAGCCCTGGTCCTCACGAGCATCACGACGAGCACCCTCGTCACTGCCCAGACGGACGATAATGTCATTGGGGCGGATGCGTGGGATGATATTGAGGGGGTCCTCAACGACATCTGTGAAGTGTGCGGATGTGCCTGGGCCAGAAGCCCCCAAGCATCGGGGATCGCCGCGAGTGCCGAAGCGGTGATAGAGAGTTATCAGGCGAATGGTGTGCTGCCCGAAGCGACCCCAGCGCAGCGGGCGGATGCCAGAACTGCCGTTGCGATTGTCCAACAGTGGATTCGATCGCATCCCGGTGCCTTGGCCCCGGACCTTGAAGCCCGCCTGCTGGAAACCATCGAGCGCGTGGATCTCGAACTCTGACGACTTGGTCATCCGCACGATGGCGTGCGAGCAGGGTTGATAACGGAATCGGTGGGCGCTTCGCCATGAACGGTCGAGGCGCGGAGTGGCCGTATACATCTGCTGTCCAATCACGTTGAGCGGTTTTGCCGAGGTTCGGCGCTCAGTTGTGTATTTTTGGCATGTTACACGAAGCTCTCACTCAAATCCGAGTCTTCGTGCGTCCGCGTGCACCCCAGTGATGATGATGGTGGAGCGCTCGCTATTCCGAGCAACCGCTTCCGTGGCGAAGCCGTCAGGCGGCGGAGATGCAGCCGAGCCACTTCGCATGGGCATGTTCCAGCTCATTCCTGCCCCCCTCATCCCAGTTCGATCGGACTACCCCGGGTGACCAACCGGTGGTACCCGCGCCAGCATGAACGCCTTCGCGGCGGCTACATAGGAATAAGGACCATATTTTTGGGAATGGATATCGTCCGACCGCCGCCAAACCTGCCAGAGATGTCGTGGCCTTGACCAGTTATGGCGGCGTGCTGGCGACTGCGCCAATCACGCCTGAGCGACGGCCCCGCACTTCAGAGGCGGTATGCAGATGACCGCCCCATAACAAAGCACCCGCGTGCCTTGTCGGCACGCGGGTGCGAGGAGTGTGCATGTCCTAGCCAGATTGGGTGGCTATTAGCGGCGACGACGGCGAGCGAACGCAAGGACGCCGGCGCCGATAACGCCGGCTGCGCCCGGGGCGGGGACGAGGCTGGTGTCATCGATCAGCACCGCGCCGCCGTCAAACTGCGGCTGCAGGTAGAGCAGGAACGCCCAGACTGAAGCAGTGTTGGCCGGGGCCGTGAGGGAAACACTGCGGGAGAACCATGCGTCGGGGGTGTCTGTGCCGTCAAAGGGAGCGCTCTCGACGAAGCCCGTGACGACATCGCTGGCATTCCGGAATTCCATCTTGGCGATGACCCAGTTGCCGCTCCCACCATCGGGGATGCTGTTGCCGGTCATGAGGTCGCCCGTGTTGTGGCGGAAGTACGCGTCGAAGGACCAGTTCTGGCCCGGCGCGGCAGGGAACGTCTGAAAGAGCCCTGAAACATTGAAGCCGCCGGAGAAGTTACCGAACATCTTGGCCACGCCGGTGCCCGATCGGGGGGTCACGGACTCGGCAAACTGGTTGCCGAAGCCGGTCCATCCTGACAGGCCAGACTCAAAGCCTGGATTGGTCAGCATGTTCTGAGCGTTGGCGGGGGCTGCGATTGCCACGGCGGCAAGTGCGCACATTGAAACGGCGAGCTTCATGACTGCCTCTCTCTCTGGCCAAGGAGCCGCGCGGTGTCTTGTCGCGCCCCTTGAGCCACAGTGGCTCGAGGGAATGCGCTGCTCCTGCCGAGACCAGACTACCAGATCTTGCCCTCCCTGGCAACTGTTTCATGGGCAGCTTCCGCAACAATTTTGTAGAGAACCGCGAAGCTGCCCGCCGGAATGGTCGTCGGCCATGTTCACCAAACTGCCATTATTCCCATTGTTTTCACCAGAAAGCCACCCAAAGTGGGCATTTTTCAACTTGTGGCCTTCTCCACCCCTGTTGCCTGTTGCGTCTCTCCATGTGTTCCGGTATCGTGCATTCCATGAAACCGTTTCACGGGCGTGGCCCGGGAGCGGTTCTGAGCCACGCAGGGAGCCGGCCCCGGTGTCATCCGTTCGAGCCATCGCGAAGCAGCTCAACGTGTCCGCCGCGACGGTTTCACGGGTGTTGAACAACTCCGCCAACGTCGACGATGCGACCCGCGAGCGCGTGCTGGAGTGCATCAACCGGCTCAACTACTTTCCGGCGGTCGGTCGGCGTCTTTCGAACGTGGTGGCACTGGCGTATCCGGACGAGCCTGTCCGCACGGAGTATGGCTCGTTTGAGTCCGCGATGCTCACCGGCATCATGCGTGGGCTGGAAGAGCAGCAGTTTGACCTGAAACTCCTCAGCATCCGGCGGGACAAGGGTCCCAAGGAGACGTACACGCAGTTTTTTCTGCGCAAGGGCGTCCGTGGCGTGATTCTCCGGTGCTTCCGCCAGAGTCGCCCCATGATTCTCCGCATCGCGGAAGAGGGGTTCCCGGCAATCGTGATCGCAGAGCACTTTGATGAACCAAAGGTGAATTGCATCAGGGCTGTCTCTTACGCGAGCAGCCGGCGGGCTGTGGAGCACCTGATTTCGCTGGGGCACCGCCGGATCGTTCTCGCGGTCCACAACGTGTCGGACAGCGATCACGCCGACCGCAGGCGTGCGTACGCGGATGCGCTGCACTGCGCGGGCGTACCGGTCGATCCCTCGCTCATCATGGAACACCCGGCGAGTTTCTCGGCCGGCGAGCAGGTTGTTGATGCCGTGTTGTCCATGCCGGAGCGCGCCACCGCGGTCTTTGCGACCAACCCGATGACCGCGCTCGGCATCATGCGCCGGGCGCAGGAGCGGGGCGTCAGCGTTCCCCGCGACCTGTCCGTCGTGGGCATGGACGACAGCGACATCCGCGCGCATGTGTGGCCCCGCATGACGGCCGTGTGCCAGGACGCGACTGCCCTGGGCTACGAAGCGGCGCTGTGGCTCTCCCGCACCCAATCTCAACGCACGGTCCGAATCGAACGGTGCCGGCGGGAACTCCCGACGACGTTTGAAGTCAACGGCACGACGGCCGCCGCCCCGGGCTTCGCCCTTGGCGCTGCCCATCAGCAACCCTCTCACAGCGATGTCGAAGTGCACCCGGTCCACACGAACGGGCATGGCACGCAACCGCAGAAAGCCCGCTCCACCCGCGCCCGCAAGTCCAAGTCCACCGAGTAACCCACCGCACCGCGCCGCGATCCGGCGCGGTGCTTTCATCCTGAGGAGTTTGAAAATGTCGCTCACGAAGAACATCGCTGGTTGCATCGCGGGCATGATGCTCGCGTGCGTCACGGGCACGGCACACGCCCAACTCGTCAATGGCGGTTTCGAGACCCCCGGCACCAGCACCATCTGGGACGGCTGGACGAACTTTGACAGCACCTTTGCTGACTTCACCACCTTCCGCAACGGGTTTGTGGGGATGAAGGCCTACGGCAACTTCACCACGGACTGGAACGCCTCCGGCGCGTACCAGCAGTTGCCCACCGTTGCCAGCCAGGCCTGGGAAGCGAAAGTGTGGGTGTACAACTCCAGCGCCGATCCCATCCAGGGAAGCAACCTCGCGGCCCTGAACATCGAGTGGATCGACTCCTTCGGCGCGCAGATGAGCTACCAAACCATCACCGCGGCCAACGCTTCCACGCCCCTGGACACATGGCAGCAGGTTTCACTCACGGGTGTAGCACCGGCCGGCGCGGCGTTCGCCCGCATCACCCTGCTCCACGTCCAGGCGCCCGGCCTGCTTGGCGGCTCGGTCTACTTCGATGACGCGAGCCTGAACCCCGTCACTCTGACGGGCCTGCAGAACCCTTCCTTTGAGATTCCGGGCACCGGCGGACCCAACCCCTTCCAGGGCTGGGTCAAGTTCGGCAACGTCTTCTCCGACGGCACATTGGTTCAGTCGGGCACCACCGCCGCCAAGATGTTCGGCAATTGGGCAGGACCTTTCAACGCGTCCGGCGTGTACCAGGAACTGGCGGCCAACCCGGGTGAAACCTGGACAGGCACGGCCTATGTGGGCACGGTCACCGCGGACCGCGTGCAGGGCTCGAACTTCGCCGCGCTCAACATTGAGTGGCGCGACCAGTTCGGCGCTCTCATCAGCTTTGTTTCGCAGTACGCGCTCGACGCGGCGACGACTCCAGACGTGATGCACCAAGTCACGGTGACGGGCGTTGCCCCTCCGGGCACTGTCTCTGCCCGCATCGTGCCCCTGCACATCCAGGAATCCACCGCTGGCGGCGCGGTGTGGTGGGATGACGTGACGTTTGGGCTTGCACCAAGCGGTTGCGACAGCATCGACTTCAACAATGACGGGCTCTTCCCGGACACCTCGGACATCGACGACTTCCTGTCGGTCTTCTCGGGCGGTCCCTGCTCCAACGATCCCAACTGTGGTGATATCGACTACAACAACGACGGGCTCTTCCCGGACACGCTGGACATCGATGCACTCCTGAGCGTCTTCTCCGGCGGCCCGTGCCTGGTCTGAAAACTTCTTCTCCTCTCGGGCAGCATCGGGGCGGGGTGGCACACGACTCCCCCCACTTCTCAGTCCGCGTGCAGGAACGGTGTGAGATACCGCCGTTCCCGCGTTCAGGATCAATCATCGGTCTTCCCGCACGGAGCCCACCTTGACCAGCGTTTCCAGCGCCACAATCTCCGTCCTTCTCGCAGCGACAGCCGCCGCTTCCCCAGCCCGTGCGGACGGCCAGTTCCTGCCTGTGTGGTCCGATGAATTCGGCGGCACAGCGGTGAACGGCGCCAACTGGATGCTCGTGAACCAGGCTTGGCCCTACAACAATGAGTTGCAGTATTACCTGCCCCAACAGGCGGCCGTCACGGGCGGCGAACTTGTCATCACTTCGACCAACGTCCCGTTCGGGGGTCGCGGGTATCGATCGGCGCGCCTGGAGGGTGTGAATCGGCAGTACTGGCTCTACGGCCGCTTCGAAATGCGGGCCAAACTGCCCGGCACCCAGGGACTCTGGCCGGCGTTCTGGTTGCTTCCTCAGGACGGCTCGTGGCCGCCCGAGATTGACATCATGGAGTTCCTGGGCCACGACCCTACTCGCGTCTACGGCACGAACCACTGGCCCATCCCGGGACAGCCGGGCGTTTCCGCCAACGAGACCCACGACTTCGTTGGCCCCAACTTCATGAACACGTACAACACGTTCCGCTGCGATTGGTGGCCCGACCGCATCGAGTTCTACGTCAACAATCAGTTGTTTGCAACCAACCGCACGGCGGTGCCTCAGGTACCCATGTTCCTCATCCTGAACACCGCTGTCGGCGGGAACTGGCCGGGCAATCCCAATGCGTCGACGGTGTTCCCACAGCAGTTCAAGGTGGACTGGGTACGGGTCTCGCAGTGGGATCGGCCGCTGCTGAAGAACCCGGGATGCGAGTACGAGGGCAGCGGTACTCGGATCATGCACTGGCAGGACTGGGGCAACATGTACTACAACACGCAGCTCGTCCGGACTGGGCGTGCTGCGTTCAAGACGTACGGCAACTTCAGTACCGCCAACAACACTTCCGGCGCGTTCCAGGAGTTGCCGTGCTCACCCGGCCAGTCTTGGACGCTTTCCGCGTGGCTGCAGACGCCGACGTGGGACCGCAGCGGCGCGGGCAACAACGCGTTCCTCAATATCGAGTGGCGGAACAGCGCCGGTGCCGTGGTGCGTATCGACACCCAAGTTGCCCTGACGCCGAGCACGCCTGCGAACACTTGGCGGCAGGTCTCGATCAGCCGGGTCGCGCCCGCCGGGGCTGTGACGGCGAGGGCCGTGCTGCTGTACCAGCAAGGCGCACAGCTCTCCGCCGGAGCCGTCTGGTGGGACGATGTGAGCTTTGCGCCCGCCTCCAACTGCGACACCACCGACTTCAATCGCGATGGGCTCTTCCCGGACACCGGGGACATTGACGACTTCCTTTCGGTGTTCTCAGGTGGACCTTGCAGCGAGCCTGCGTGCGGTGACATGGACTTCAACAATGACGGTCTCTTTCCCGACACATCGGACATCGACGCCCTGCTGAGCGTCTTCAGTGGCGGCTCGTGCTGAAATGGCATCCATGGGAACACTCTCGCTCCAGAACGTGTGCAAGACCTTCGCTGGCGGCGTGGTGGCCGTGAAGGACGTGACCTTCAGCGTCGCGCCGGGAGCGTTCTGCGTTCTGCTGGGGCCTTCTGGGTGCGGCAAGAGCACCACGCTCCGCATGGTTGCGGGGCTGGAGGGAGTTTCGAGCGGCACGATCAGCATCGACGGCACGGTGCTCAACTCGCTGCACCCCAAGGACCGCGACATCGCGATGGTCTTTCAGAACTACGCGCTGTACCCGCACCTGACTGTTGCGGAGAACATTGCGTTCCCGCTCAGCATGCGGGGGGTGCCGAAGGAACAGGTCCGCGCCCGCGTTGCCCGCGCCGCCGGGGCGATGCAACTGACTGACCTTCTCGCGCGACGGCCGGCGCAGCTTTCCGGCGGTCAGCGCCAACGCGTCGCCGTGGCCCGGGCCATCGTGCGGGAACCCAAGGTGTTCCTGTTCGACGAACCGCTCTCGAACCTCGACGCTCGGATGCGGATGCAGACGCGCAACGAGTTGCGGGCGCTGCACCACCGGCTGCGCGTCACGAGCCTGTACGTCACGCACGATCAGGAGGAGGCGCTCAGCCTTGCGGACATGATCGTCGTGATGGCGGGCGGGCGCGTGCGGCAGGTCGGGACGCCCATGGAAGTCTTTGACTCTCCCGCGGACCGGTTTGTTGCGGGCTTTGTCGGCACACCTGCGATGAACTTCGTGGAGGCCACGGCGACCTTCGTTGACGGGGTCACAGTGCTCGACTCCGGGGTGTTCCAGGCGTGTGCCCCGCATGTCTCGGCTCGAACCGGGCATCGCTACACGTTGGGCATCCGTCCGTCACACATTCAGCTCGCACCAAACGACGCTGTGGGCGGCGTTTCCATGCATGCGGTCGTCGGGTCGGTGGAGTACCTCGGCGACGTGATGGACATATCGCTCACCGCCGGAGCACACACGCTGACCGCCCGCACCGCGGCACGGCCCGGGCTTGTTCCGGGGGAGGCGGTGCGTGCGACGATCGACCCGCGCCACATCCACGTCTTTGAACCCGGCCCCGACGGAATCTCGATCGGCCGAGCCGCCGCCGCTCCTTCGATCCCGGTCCTCACTGCCACTTGAACCGCACTCCCCCGCGGACAGTTGCTCCGCTTCCTGAGCCTGAAACAGTTGCACGGCCAAGAAAGTACAGGTGCCCGATGACACGCCCCACCGCCATCCTCTCCGCCCGTCGCAGCATGACCATTCGCGGCCGCGCTTTCACACTGATCGAGCTGCTCGTGGTCATCGCGATCATCGCGCTGCTCATCGGAATCCTGATCCCCGCCCTGGGCAGCGCGCGGGAGACCGGCCGGAACATCAAGTGTCAGGCGCACATCCGTGGGCAGACGCAAGCGCTGATTGCCTACTCGGTTGACTACAAGGGGTTGTTTCCACCGATCCTCCACGATGCGCCGGACCCGGAGACGGGCAAGCTGAGCATGATTTGGTACGACGAGGCCCGCATCGGCCGGTACCTGCCCCAGACCGATGACACCAATATTTTGCCAAGCAACACGCGCAGCAACACGGTGGGAGGAGGCATCATGCGGTGCCCCAATCACCCCGACGCTGGTCGTTCATACACCATGAACTTCTGGGCGGCCAGCGCGGGCTCTTGGCAGCTCAACACGTCCGGGCGAGTCGTGGGGTATAAACCCGGCTATTCACCATTTGACCCCACCGAGGCGGCCCGCGGACGCGCGTTTGACTCAACGGTTGACAACGCGTCGCAGACGCTCCTGATGACGGAAGCGTGGGGACTGTTCTCCTCGGAGGCCGGCATTGTGCCCAAGCGTTGGTTCAGCATCGGCCAAGTTGGAGTTTCGGCTCTCCCCGCGCAACGGTTTGGAGCCGGGTTCGGCGTATCGAACCCCGGCTCATTCCCGGGCGACTGGTTCGGCAACGCCCCCGAGATGAACGGCCTGACGTCCCCGGGCGAACTCCGCAGCTACATCCCGTTCTACCGCCACCCTCGTCAGAAGTCCGGCCTTCCCACCGAGAAGAAGGGCAGCGTGAACTTTGCGCTCGCCGATGGGCACGTGGGTCAGTACAAGTACAGTGACCTGGTGGACGGCAACAACCAGAGCACGCGCAAAGTGGTGTGGTCTCCCAAGGACTGGACGCTCCCGAACTAGCCGGTCACGCCCCGCATGGCAACGCCCAAGGACACTTCGCAGCACGGCACCAGCACCGAGGGTGCTCCCCGTTGGATTGGCCCCATTGTCATGACCGGGGTGGCGATCGCATCGGCGGTGCTGGCGATGGCATTCCCCGCCGAAAGCCGCGAAGGCTCTCGTATGTGGGTGGCGGCTCGGCTGCACCACGAGATCTACGTGCCTGCGGTCGAAGAGTGGAACCAGGCACACCCGCTGCAGGTTCATATGACACTCCTGGGCACGCAGGCGGTCGAACAGCGCATGCTCTCCGCGTTCATGGCGCGGACACCGACGGCCGAGCTTGTGGAAGTCGAGCGACGGCCCGCGGCCCGAGCATTTGCCGGGCCGATTGACTCGGTCGGGTTTCTTGACCTCACGGAACGTCTTCGGGCGGATGGTTTGCTTGAGACCATCAACGGCCCTTCTTTCACGCCATGGACCTCGCGCGGACGCATCTTTGGCATTCCGCACGACGTGCACCCGGTGATGCTCGGCTACCGCGCTGATATTGTCGAGGCCGCGGGCATTGATGTATCGCAGATCGAAACATGGGACGACTTTGCCCGCGTGCTCGGCCCGCTCATGCTCAAGCCGGACGGCACCAAGCGGGACGACCGGTTTCTGCTCAATATGTGGGACGCGGGCGCACACATTGATGTCATGGAGGTTCTGACGCTCCAGGCCGGGGGCGGGCTGGTGGATGAACGCGGCGTACCGACGCTCGACCACCCGGCAAACGCCCGTGTGCTGGCGCACACGATGTCCTGGGCCTTTGGCCCGGACCGCATCGCCGCGGATGCGCCGTACTTCACCGCCTCTGGGAACAAGCTGCTGGTGGACGGCTTTGTCCTTGCCTCCTTTGTCCCCGACTGGATGTGCAACATCTGGCGGAAGGAGATCCCGCAGCTCTCCGGGAAGGTGAAGCTGATGCCGCTGCCCGCGTGGGAACGGGGTGGCCGGCGCACCAGCGTGTGGGGTGGCACGATGCTTGGCATTTCGCGAGATGCGAAGAATCCTGACGAACTCTGGGAGTTTGCCAAGCATCTTTACATCTCGCCAGAGCGTGCGCGCGACCTTTTCGTGCAGGGCGACATCATCAGCCCTGTGCGTGCGTTCTGGACCGATCCCGTGTATGACCAGCTCGACCCCTACTTCTGCAACCAGGCACGGGGACGGCTCTACGTGAACCTCGCGGGCGAGGTCCCTCAGAGGTACAACTCGCCGTTCTCCGCGCTTGCTCTGCTGCGGATGCAGGCGTGCATGACCAAGCTCGCGGCGTACGCACGCACCTCCGGGGACGGCACCGCAGAGCGACTGCTCCCCGAGGCGCGGCGGCTGCTGAAAGAAGCGCAGAGTGACATCATGCGTCACGTCAAACGCAACAGGTTCTTCGTCGAAGAGACGGGCCTGACCTTCACGGACGCCGGGGAGGTCGCCCGATGAGCACGCCGGCACCCACCACCAGTTCCACGCCGGTGCCCGGACGCGTCGCATTCGCGCCGTGGCTCCTCCTCGCGCCTTTCTTCGTGCTCTTCGCGGTGTTCACGGCCTACCCGCTCATCGGATCCCTGTGGCTATCGACAAGACAGACATTCGGCCCGGGCGCGAGCAAGGGCGTTGGCATGGGTAACTTCTCCCAGCTCCTGCAGGACCCGCTGTTCTGGCGGGCCCTCCGCAACACACTTGTGTTCACGCTCGGCTCGGTGCTCATTCAACTTCCACTGTCGCTGCTCCTTGCGATGGCGCTCAATCGCCCGAACCTCCGCGGCCGCGCTGTGCTGCGGCTCATCATGTTCGCGCCGGTACTGGTGGGTGTCGTTTTCGTCGGCATGATGTTCTCGGTCATCTTCGAGAAGCGCACCGGGATGCTGAACCAGTTGCTCCACAGCGTGAGTGGATGGAACCTCGACTTCCCGTGGCTTGAGACCTATGTGATGCCCGCCCTCATCATCGCGACCCTGTGGCAGTACGTCGGCTTCAACATGGTGTACTTCCTCGCGGCCCTGCAGAATGTGCCGCAGGAACTCGACGAGGCGGCGTGCATGGACGGAGCGGGCGTGCTCAGCCGATTCCGCCACGTCGTGCTCCCGGCGATCCGTCCAGTCGGGACATTCGTCGTGCTTCTCTCGATCATCGGATCATTCCAGCTCTTTGAACTCCCCTACATCCTCTTCAACGCGACCGGTGGACCGGACAACCGCGGACTGTCTCTCGTGCTGTACCTCTACCAGTGCGGATTTCAGACCGGCGACCTGGGCTACGCATCCGCGATCGGGTGGGCGATGGCCGTGGTGCTCATGGGCTGTGCGATCCTTCAGCGTGTGGTAAGCGCCAAGGGGGAAGCTGCATGAGTACCCCCACGAGCACGCCCGCCGAACCTTCACGTTCCGCCGCTCTCTGGTCGTACTGCCTCGCAGTCCCCGCGGCTGTCTTCGTCCTCGTGCCCTTCGCGTGGCTGATCTGCGCGGCACTCAAGACCAACGAGGACTTCTTCACATCGCCGTTCCTGCCACGTGGAGATGGTGTGCTCGGCATCGCCTGGGACCGGATCACGCTCGACAACTTCCGGCACCTCTTCGCCCAGACGGGCATTGCTCGAGCCCTCCTGATGTCGGCCTTGATCTCTTCCGTCACGGCAACGCTGGCAACTCTCACCTGCGCCATGGCCGGGTACGCACTGGCGCGGCTGGACTTCCTCGGCAAGCGGGCCGCGACATGGCTTGTGCTTGCGGCACTCATCATCCCGCCAACGCTGCTGATCGCGCCCGGCTATCAGGTTCTGTTCCGCCTGGGCCTCCTGGACACGCTCTGGGGGCTCATCCTGCCCGCCATCGCCCCCGCGTTCGGCGTGTACCTCTTCCGTCAAGCAGTGATGTCGTCGGTCCCGCGTGAACTGCTTGAGGCTGCACGCATGGACGGCTGCGGCGATATCCGCGCGTTCTTCCGCGTCGTGCTCCCCCTCGTGCAGCCGATGGTCTCTGCGTTCCTGCTCATCTCGTTCCTGGGCATGTGGAACAACTTCCTGTCGCCGCAGGTGGTTTTGCAGGAGCAGAGCAAGTTCCCCCTTGCCGTCTCGATCGCGCAACTGAAGAACGTGTACTACCAGGACTACGGCCTGCTCATGGCGGGAACGCTCTTCGCAATCCTCCCTGTCGCAGTGCTCTTTCTCGTCCTCCAGAAGGACTTTGTCGCCGGCCTCACGAAGGGTGCGGTGAAAGGATGACCATGTCTCGCAACAATGGCACTTCGTCTCTGTTCCCGCCCGGCTTTGTCTGGGGCGGCGCGGCGTCCAGCTATCAGATCGAGGGCGGTTCCTCTCCGGATCTCCGCGGCGAATCTGTCTGGGACGCGTTCTGCCGCAAGCCTGGCGCGATCAACGAAGGACATACCGGCCAGGTCGCGTGCGATCACTACACACGGATGCGCGAGGATGTCGGCCTGATGGCCGGCATGGGACTGCAGGCGTACCGACTTTCCATCTCCTGGCCCCGGGTGCTGCGCGAGGGCACCGGGAACGTCAACCAGATCGGGCTCGACTTCTACGACCGGTTGGTGGACGCCCTCGTCGAGCGCAATATCGAGCCTTGGATTACGCTCTTTCATTGGGACTTTCCGCTCGCACTCTACATGAAGGGTGGTTGGCTCAACCGCGACAGCGCGGAGTGGTTTGGCGAGTACACAACTCGTATCGTGGAGCGTCTCTCCGACCGCGTGGTCCATTGGATGACCATCAACGAGCCGCAGGTGTATGTTCAGCTCGGCCACGCTGATGGAACTCACGCCCCGGGCGTCAAGCTCCCCCTCCGGGAGCAGCTCACCGTCGTGCACAACACCCTCCGTGCACACGGGCGTGGAGCCCAGGCGATCCGGGCCGCGGCACGCCGTGTTCCCAGCGTGGGCTGGGCCCCGGTCGGATCGGTTTCCTACCCACTGGATAGCGACCCCGCCAACATCGAAGCTGCTCGTGCTGCCACCTTCAGCGTCACAAAGAACGATCTCTGGAACAACACGTGGTTCTCCGACCCCGTCTGCTTCGGCTGCTACCCCGAGGACGGCCTGCGTTTATATGGATCGAACGTCCCGGCCCACCCGATCGGCGACATGGATCTCATCAGGCAGCCGCTCGACTTCTACGGGGTCAACATCTACTCCGGCACGCCTGTAAAGGATGTTGGGGGCGTGCCAACGCCTGTCACCCGCGCCCCGGGGTATGCACGCAACACCTTCAACTGGGCCATGGCACCCGAATCGCTCCGCTGGGGGCCCCGGTTCATCTTCGAACGCTACCGCCTGCCCGTCGTCATCACGGAAAACGGCATGAGCAACCTCGACTGGCCGGACGCCAACGGTCAGGTGCTGGACCCGCAACGCATCGACTACACACGCCGTTACCTCCTGGCGCTGCACCAGGCCATCGCCGACGGCGCTGATGTCCGGGGCTACTTTCACTGGTCCGTGTTCGACAACTTTGAGTGGGCCGAGGGCTACAAGGAGCGATTCGGTCTGGTGCACGTGGACTTCACAACGCAGAAGCGCACCCCCAAGCTCTCAGCTGGTTGGTATCAGAACGTGATCGCCAGCAACGGCCGGTCGCTGACGCACACACCTTCGGCACCGATGCCGGCCGACTTTGCGCCCATCGAGGATGTGCGCACCACGCCGAAACCCCTCGCCGCACGCCCGGAAAGGACTACATGAACACCGCCGCTCTCCGTTCTCCCATGTTGCCCGCAACCCTTGCGATGCTCGCCACCATGATGCCGGCCTGCTCGTCCCGGCATACTGCGAGCCCGACGAAGGACCTGCCCGGCTGGAAGCTCACCTTCGCTGATGAGTTCAGCGCCCCGGCGGGCACACCGCCCGATCCCACCAAGTGGGGCTATGACCTCGGTGGGCACGGCTGGGGCAACAACGAACTCCAGTGCTACACCAGCAGCACCAAGAACTCGTTCCACGATGGAAGCGGCAACCTCGTCATTCGCGCTATCAAGGAGCAAACCACCGACGACAAGGGCACGAAGCGCGACTACTCCTCCGCCCGCATCCTCACGAAAGGCAAGTTCTCCCAAACCTATGGACGCTTTGAGGCCCGCCTCAAGGTTCCGGTGGGCAGGGGCATCTGGCCCGCGTTCTGGACGCTCGGCGAGAACATCACCACGAAAAACTGGCCCCATTGCGGCGAAATCGACATCATGGAGTACCTGGGTCACGACACCATGACCGCATACGGCACGATCCACGGCCCGGGGTACAGCGGCGCGGAGGGCAAGTCCAAACCCTTTAAGCTCACCAGCGCTCCATCATTTCATGATGACTTTCACACATTCGCGATTGAGTGGAGCGAATCCGAAGTCCTCTGGTTCATCGATGGTCAGCAGTACCACCGCGTCACACCCGACGACCTCAAGCCCAGCGAATGGGTCTTCGACACCCCGTTCTTCATGATCCTGAACCTCGCCGTTGGCGGCAACTGGCCCGGCAACCCGGACGACAAGACCACATTGCCGCAGGACTACTCCATCGACTACGTCCGCGTGTACGAGCGTGTCAAACGCTAGCGGGGATCGGGCGCATAATCACCCATGCCCACCGGTGATTCGCCACTCAACGCTGCACTGCATCCACGTCGCGTCTTCGCACAGGTGATTTTCCTCGTCTTTGCGGTCGAGGCGGTCATCATGCTCACTATGCGGCTCTGGTCCGGGCACATCCGGAACCCGCTGATCGTCGCCGCAACAGACAGCGTGCTGCTGACCGCACTGCTGTCCCCCATGCTGTGGCTGGTCATTGTCCGTCCCCTCCGTCGCCTGAGCGAGCACAGGGCCTGGCTCCTTTCCCGCGTTCATCACGCGCAGGAAGGTGAACGTGCGCGGCTCGCAAGGGACCTGCACGACGACGTCGGGCAGCAGCTCACCGCCGTGCTGGTTGCCCTGCGGACCATCGAGGATTCCGGCTCGCTCGAACAGGCCCGCACACATGCACGCGCGGTACGCCAGATCGCTTCAGGCGCCATGGAGTCCACTCGGCGCCTTGCCCGCGGGCTCTGTTCACACGACCTGACGGACCTCGGGCTTGTGCCGATGGTGGAACGGCTCTGCGATGACATGCTCACCCCGTCCGGGATTCGCTGCACAGTCACCTGCAACATCCCGGCGGGTGTCCGCCTGGCGCCCGCCGTAGAGTCCGAGGTCTACCGCATTATCCAGGAGGGAGTGACCAACATGCAGCGTCATGCCCAGGCAACGACTGCGTCGGTGCGACTCAGTCTCAATCAGGATTCGCTCTCGGTGGACCTCGAGGACGACGGCATTGGATTTGACCCATCCGGACCTGCAAGGGAACCTGAAAGCGGGATTGGACTCAAAGGAATGCGGGAGCGTGTACGTCTGCTCGACGGCACGATGCGCATACGTTCGTCTCCCGGAGCCGGAACTTCTGTCACCGTTGTTGTCCCGAGGGTTTTTCATGCCCACGACACAGATCCGGATCATGATCGTTGACGACCACGCGGTCCTCCGCAGCGGGCTTCGGCTGCTGATCGACGCACAACCGGACATGCGTGTGGTGGGTGAGGCGGGCACCCTTCACCAGGCAGCGGAAGCCGCCAAGTCGCTCACGCCCGACGTCATCACACTCGACCTCAGCATGCCAGGACCCCACGGCCTCGCAGGGATCGAACGACTTCGGACCGCGTCCCCAGCTTCAAAGGTGCTGGTTTTGACGATGCACGAGGATGCTTCCCTTGTGCGGAGCGCCCTGGCCATGGGCGCGGTCGGCTACGTCGTCAAGAGCGTGGCTGACTCGGAACTCATCACCGCCATCCGTGCGGTGGCGAGCGGCAGGCTCTTTGTTGATTCAGGCAACCCGAATGAACCGGCACCCCGTGAACGCCCCGCGCCCACTTCCGGGCCACCGGTGGACAGCCTCAGCGAGCGTGAACGTGAGGTCCTGATCGCGATCGCCAAGGGCTTTACGAACCAGCAGGTCGCGGACAAACTGCATCTCTCTGTAAAGACGGTCGAGTCTTACCGCGCTCGGCTCATGAAGAAGCTGAATCTCGGCAACCGCGCAGACCTCGTCCGCCTCGCGCTGGAGATGGGCGTGCTGCGTGACCCGGTTCAGGGTGGCTGACGCGCCGCGATCTTTGCAAGGTTTTCCCTGACATATCGCCGGACTTGCCGGGTAAAACCGCGCACGATACTGCACGGATTTCGGGCTTTTCCGCCTCGACACGGGCACGCGAATCGGCGATGATTGCTGCACGGCGGGGCCGCTCGTGGGCCCATTGCTGAGCGCTTGATCCCAGCGCCCGGCGGAGCTCCTCGCCCCGCGTGCGTGATGCACACCTGCATTGCTCGTGCCCGTCCGGCTGCGGATTCCAAAGCACACACTCACCCGTTCGCGCGTTCAGTGCGCGCCGAATGCGGCACGAACCCTCCCCCCGGTGCCCGACGCTCGTAACCGAGTGCGGGCACCATTCTGCTCCGGAAGCTGACTGAAAGCTCCGATGGACGCCGCATGACGGATCGCGGCGCGGCAGCGTCCCCAGCCCCACGCGCGGTGGGCGCAAGTGTGTGCAAGGAGGTTCCACGGAACGCAATGCCTGTGTGGGAAGCACTTACGAGCCCGGCGATCATGGTCGCGCTCGCGCCCTGCCTTGTGCTTGGCGCGGCATTGCTTGTCCTTGCGCGTCGCAGGATTGAGATACAGCGATTTGAGCGAAGCCACAGGGCCCGCGTCGAGGCCATCGAGAAGGGCAGCCACAAGGCGCGGCTTCTCCACCCGGACATCGACCTCTCCAAGTGCATCGGGTGCGGCTCGTGCGTTCGAGCATGCCCCGAGGATGGTGTCCTGGATCTGCTCTACGGGCAGGCCGTCGTCGTGCACGGAGCACGGTGCGTCGGCCACGGCCGCTGCGCCGAAGCGTGCCCGACCGGCGCGATCGCGCTGACTTTGGGTGACCTCTCCGGGCGTGACGATCTGCCGGCAATCTCGGAAGACTTCGAAGCGGTCGGAGTGCCAGGCCTGTACGTCGCGGGGGAACTGAGCGGTTTCTCGCTCGTGCGGACGGCGGTGTCGCACGGCAACACGGTCGCGGAGTCGGTCGCGCGGAAACGCACGGCCGACCTGACAGCCACAGGCAAGGACATTGTTGACCTGCTCATCGTGGGGCTTGGGCCCGCCGGACTGGCATGCGCACTGCGCGCTCAGGAGCGTGGGCTGTCCTTCCAGATCATCGAGCAGGCCGACGCGATCGGCGGCACCGTCGCGACCTACCCGCGCCGGAAGATGGTCATGACCCAGCCCATCCAACTGCCGCAGTACGGCAAGCTCCCCCGCTCCGAGTACCTGAAGGAAGACCTCGTGGACCTGTGGGATTCACTCGTCAAGAAGCACGCCCTGCCAGTCGCGTTCTCGACAAAGCTCAACTCCGTCACCCGCGCTGAGAGTGGCGTCTTCACCGCGGTTACCGGCAACGGGCGATTCCTCGCCCGCAACGTCTGCCTCGCGCTGGGGCGACGTGGCACGCCGCGCAAGCTCGGCGTGCCGGGAGAAGACCTCCCCAAGGTCGCGTACAGCCTGCTCGACACAGAGTCATACCAACGGCGACGCATCTATGTCGTCGGCGGCGGCGATAGCGCGGTGGAGGCGGCCGTTGGTCTCTCCGAACAGCCCGGCAACGAAGTAACGATCGCGAACCGCGAGGGCGACTGGGTCCGCATCAAGTCAAAGAACGAGTCACGACTGCGAAGAGCAGAGGCGGCGGGCCGCCTGAAAGTCCTTGTGGGCGCCAGCACACAAGCAATCGAGCCCGACCACGTCGTTGTCCGTGTCACGACCACCTCGGGTTCGAACGTGCTCACGATCCCGAACGACGACGTGTTTGTCTTTGCCGGCGGTGAACCGCCGTTCAAACTGCTGAAGGAAGCCGGGGTCTCGTTCGACCCGGCAAAGCGTCCCAAAGCTCCGGCCGCCGTGGATAGCAGCACGCCCTTGATGTGGGCCATCGGCACCCTGCTGGTTGGCGCTGCGGGCATGGCGCTGTGGGCACTGCTCAACAGGGACTACTACTCGTCGTCGCTCGCGCTGCGCACGCTGCTCGACAAGCACGAATACCTCCGCCCCGCCGGCGCTGTCGGCCTCGCCAACGGCATGCTGGCGGTCGCGTGCTTCGCGTGGAACCTCCTTTACCTCCTCCGCCGTTCCAGGTTTGGCAACTGGCTACCTGGATCACTGCGGTTCTGGATGGGCACGCACGTGTTCACGGGCCTTGCCAGCTTTCTGTGCGTGTTTGTTCACGCAGGCTTCCTGTACCGCATGACCGTGGGTGGCTTCGCGTTCCTCTCCTTGGGCGTCGTCCTCATCGCCGGCATCGTGGGACGGTACTTCTACGCCATCGTTCCCCACGCCGCCAACGGGCGTGAAATGGACCTGGACGAGCTCCGCGCGCGCCTCGCAGCACTCTCGACAACGTGGGACCGCTCCAGCCGCGGCCTGGGCCAGGGAATCCGCGAGCGCATCGAGTCCCTGGTCCGCAAGGACCGCTGGCACGCGTCCCTCATCAACCGAGCAACAGAGATGGTCATGAGCCACGTCCGGATCCGCCGGACACTGCGGGAACTGCGCAACGACCCCGCCTTTGAGGGCGTTCCGCCCGAGGAACGCGAAGAGCTCTTCATGCTGGCGAAGCGTGCGTTCCGCCTCACGCTGCAGATCGCCCACTACGAGGAGGTGCGTGCCGTTCTGAGCACGTGGCGATTCATGCACGGGTGGCTGGCGCTGCTCATGGTCCTGTTTGTCGCCATCCACATCATCACGGCTGTCCGCTACGCACGACTGGACTGGCCGGTACCTGCGTCCTGGGTGTACCGGCCCCCAACGCCGACGGAGGCCACACCATGAAGCACAAGGCCATCTCCGCCGCGATCGCCGTTGCGTCGCTCGCAGCCGTCGCCGCCGTCGCGTGGTGGGGTTTCCACCAACGGACCAGCCCGGGTCCTCTCCACCCCACCCACGCGGCCGTCAAGGAACTTCGAGGCAACCGTGGCTGCGACGCCTGTCATGGCGAAGGGCGCGAGGGTGTCGCCATGCGCACAGGCATGACAGCGTCGTGCCTCTCGTGCCATGAACCGATCGCACACCAGCGTGATTCCGGCGTCGGCATCCATGCCGCGCTCGCGCCGCACCTCCGAGATGCCTGTGAACACTGCCACCGCGAACACCTGGGCACCGACATCTCCCTCGTCTCCGACAACTCATTCCAGTTGGCGGGGATTGCGCTTGTAGACCGGTACGACCACTCCGGCACTCGAGGCGGATTGAAGCTCAGCGGCACGCACACAACCCTTGCGTGCCAGAACTGCCACAAGAGCGCTTATGAAACGATGCTGGGCAAGGGAGAGTTCCGCTACTTGGGACTGTCGCAGGAGTGCACATCGTGCCACGATGATGTGCACAAGGGCGAACTCGGCAATGACTGCGCGAGTTGCCACGGCCAGGAACGACCATTCAAGGAATCACCACTCTTCAAGCACCCAGACACATTCCCGCTCAAGAACGCCCACTCCGCGGCAGCGTGCTCAGCATGTCACATTGAGAAGGGGGTTTTTACAGGTCTCGCGACCGGCTGCTTGTCCTGCCACAAAGCGCAGTACGACAATACGACGCAGCCAAGCCATAGCGGCACCGGACTTTCGACCGATTGCGCGTCCTGCCATGGTGATGCCGCATGGGACAAGGATGTCGTCTTCGCCCATCCGGCGGCATTCCCGCTCACGGGCGGCCACGATCGTCATTCCTGCAACGTATGCCACACGGCGACGCAGCTGACCAAGCTCTCGAGCGCTTGTGCTGCATGCCACCAGGACGACTATGACGGCACGAAGGACCCCAACCACGCCACGGCGGGCATGAGTACATCATGCGTCGACTGCCACAGCGTGAAGTCCTGGCGTGAAGAAACCACATTTGAGCACCCAGCAGCATTCCAACTCATCGGCGCGCATTCCAAAGTCACCTGCGCCGAGTGCCACGCACCGGGCCAGGCACAGAAGGATGTCACGGCATTCCGTTCGCAGCCATCGTGCGTCACGTGCCACCCCGCTCCTCACGGCCCGCAGCTTGTCCAGACCGCAGCGCATCTGGCAGGAACCGAGACATCCGACGCATGCACCACTTGTCACATCGCGGCGCACGCCGCGTGGAATGCGGCGACAGCGCGAATGACAAGCTCCCTGCACGCCGCAACCGGTTTCCCGCTGGTTGCGCCCCACCTCCAGATTGACTGCGCGAAGTGCCACACGGGGCACGACCCCGCAAGAGCCATGCCGCTCGGCAAGGAACAGTGGACTTCCACCTACCCGGGGCGCACAGCTCAGCAGTGCGAGGCATGCCACGTAGACGCACATGACGGGCAGTTTCTGGGCTCGGCGTCCAAGGGCCGCTGCATCACGTGCCACGAACCGACCCGCTTCACCCCTCCCAGATTTGGCCTCGCCGAACACGCCAGTACAGCATTCCCGCTCGAAGGGGCACACACAGCTGTGGCGTGCGCCGCGTGCCACAAGATTGAGGACTCTGGGGCCGGCGAGAGCATCCGCCGCTTCACACCGACGACCGCTGTGTGCGCCGACTGCCACGATGACGTGCATAAGGGTGCCTTTGACAGCCCGTCCGCCCAGAAGACCGTGCACGGCATGCAGGGGTGCGCGCGATGCCATACGACGGTCGACTTCCGCACGGTCAGTTGGACTTCAGAGGACCACAAGTCATGGACGGGGGCCGCCCTGCTCGGCAAGCACGCAGCCGCGCGGTGCGATGATTGCCACCGTCGCGGACCAGCGGGTTCCACCCGCGCCAAGACCGCGTTCACAAGGGCGCCCGAACAGTGCGCGGAGTGCCACGCCGATCCGCACGCCGCGCAGTTCGCGGTCCGCGGCACCAATGACTGCGCACGGTGCCACCAAAGCATGGATTCCTTTGACAACATCGTCTTCGATCACACGCGGGATTCCCGTTTCGCTCTTGACGCGGACCACTCGGCCCTTGCCTGCAATGCGTGCCATCGCGCGTACGACACCCCATCGGGGCCCATCGTTCGCTACAAACCGCTCGGCAGTCAGTGCGCCGACTGCCACGGGGTCGTTCCCAAGCAACAAACTGGAGGCCAAGGCCCATGACCCACCCCTGGACACACTATCCATGGGCCGCCGCGCCCATCGTGTGCTGCGCGGTTGCCGCCCACGCACAGACTGTGATCGACGCTCGCGTCGTCTCCATTGCTGGCCAAAGCGTGTACATCGACGCGGGGCGCGAGCAGGGAGTCACGCCGGGTGTACGCGTCGTCATGTTCCTCGCGAACGGCGAACGTCTGGAAGCGACAATCATCAATGTGACGTCGAACAACGCTCGGGCGGAACTTCCCGCCGGCTCGATGTTCCCGGAAGTCGGTGCGCGTTGCGAAGTCACGCTCGCCACCGAGCCCGCTCCGATACCCACGGTCGCGCCGGAGCCACCCCGCCCGGTCCCCGCACACCCGCCGTGGCAGCGCCAAACCGAGTCGCGCACTTCGGACACTCCGCTGCTCGCGCCCGCCTTCGGCACCAAGCCGTCAGACCGACCGACGACACTTCACGGGCGCGTGTACTCATCACTGCGCCACACCCACGACACGCAGAACGAAAGCGACTACACCTACGGCCGACTCGGCACATGGATGGAACTGACGAACCCGTTCAAGGACGCCGGCCGCATCCTGTTCCAGGGTGACATCAACTACGACGGCACTGACATCACCGACGGCAGCGAGAACGATACCGTCGCTCGCATCCAGCGCCTGTCGTACGCACGCGGCCTTGAGGAGTACTCACCGTACCGCATTGAGCTCGGCCGCTTCTATTCCTCCACACTCCCGGAGCTGGGGCTTGTCGACGGTGTCGAAGGCGTGGTCCGCTTCCAGAACGGCTGGAGCGCGGGTACCGGGCTCGGCTTCTTCCCGGTCGCGAACGACGAGCGAGACAGCGGCGAAGACTACGGGTTCTATGTCTTCGGCTACTACCAGTCAGACATCAGGACACGATCCCTGAGCACAACCTTCGGCTACCAGCAGACCTGGCACAACGGCAAGGAGGACCGCAATCTCCTCATCGCCCGCGTGAACAGCCGCCCAACGCAGAACCTCTGGCTCTACGCCCTCGCACTTGTGGACGTCTATGGGTCCGGCGACAACGCAAAGAACAACGCGGCGGATATCACGCAGCTTGTTCTGAACGCCAGCTACACCATCAACCCTCGCACCGGAGTTTCGGCCTCTTTCACACGCACGACCTGGCCGGAACTGCTGCGAGAGGAGTACGAGAACATCCCGGTGGACCTGCTCCAGGACGGATACGTCAATCGTCTGTCGGGCTCGGTCTGGAGAAAGATCACCAAGGACATCCGGGCAACCGCGCGTGGCCACTACTGGGTCGACCAGGACGACACCGGCTCAGGCGCCGAGCTTGGCGCGGACTGGTACAACGTCTGGGGGCCCGGCTCGTCTCTCTACGGAGCGCTGTACTACGACGACTCTTCCTTCACCGATGGCTACGGGCTCCGTGCGCAAGTGCGGCAGGACTTCGGCGCCGCACGCCTCACACTCGGGTACGACGGGTACGCGTACACCGTGGACCAGGTCTCGGGCAGCCAAGACCTCCTCCGCCACACCGTGCGAGCGGACGTGGGTTGGTACAAGGGAAACTGGAGCACAAACGTCGACATTTCGCACAACTTCGGGGACAGCGAGAACTCCTTCACCCTCGGTGCATACGTGCAGTACCGCTTCTGAGCAGACAGGACAACGCCATGAAGACCCGGACCAAACTCATCCTCGCCGTCCTCACGCTGATCGGTGTGGTGTCGTGCGCCAACCTCGTGCCGCGCCAGGGCTGGAGCCGGTCCTTGGGCCCCGTCGTGCCCCACGATTCCTTCCCCGCCGACTGCGCCATCTGCCACGAGGGAGGTTCGTGGGACCGCATCAAGCCCGACTTTGAGTTTGACCACGAGAAGCAAACCGGAGTGCCACTTGTGGGCGCCCACACGCAGGCGTCCTGCCTTATGTGCCACAACGACCGCGGTCCGGTCAAGCAGTTCTCCGATCGTGGCTGCAGCGGCTGCCACGAGGACGTCCACCGCGGACGCCAGGGCGCATCCTGCGAGAGCTGCCACAACCAGGCCACGTGGCGCCCCCTTGAATCCATCACCATGCACGCGAGAACGCGCTTTGCGCTCGTGGGCGCCCACGCCGCGGCGGAGTGCACTTCCTGTCACGCCGGCGCGCGGAACAACAACTTTGAGGCGGTCTCCGTAGACTGCGAATCATGCCACGCCGCCGACGCCGGCCGCTCCACGGCCATCAACCACGCAATGATGGGCTTTACATCTGATTGCCAGCGGTGCCACAACGCGACCGGCTGGTTGCCCGCCGACTTTGATCACCCCTCCACCTTCCCCCTTTCCGCGGGCCACTCCGGTGTCTCCTGCAACCAGTGCCACACCACGCCAGGGGTCTTCACTGGGCTTTCTACCTCCTGTGTTTCCTGCCACCAGCAGGACTTCAACGCAACGACCGATCCCAACCACGCCGCGGCCAGCTTCTCGGCCGACTGCACCCAGTGCCACAACACCAACCAGTGGCGCGGTGCCACGTTCCAGCACACCCCAGCCTTCGCGCTCACGAACGGCCACGCAGGACGTCGATGCTCCGATTGCCATGCGGGAGGCGTCTACACAGGCCTGTCGAGCGACTGCGCGTCGTGCCACCTCGACTCGTTCCAGGCAACCACCAACCCAAACCACACATCCGCTGGCTTCGGCACCAACTGCACGCAGTGCCACAACACGACACGCTGGCAGGGCGCCAACTTCACACACCCAGCCACGTTCCCACTCACCAATGCCCACGCGAACCGCTCCTGCACGGCATGCCACACGACACCGGGTGTCTACACCGGCCTCGCCACGACGTGCGTGTCGTGTCACCAGACCGACTACAACACCACCA
Organism: Phycisphaerales bacterium; assembly: GCA_036261855.1. Taxonomy (GTDB): domain Bacteria; phylum Planctomycetota; class Phycisphaerae; order Phycisphaerales; family UBA1924; genus BJHL01. The sequence continues at coordinate 25,562 of DATAKA010000132.1, forward strand.
CGGCCCCAGCACACGCCGCGGCCGGCTTCAGCACCGACTGCGCCCAATGCCACAACACGACGCAATGGCAGGGTGCCACGTTCCAGCACACGCAGAGCTTCCCGCTCTCCAACGGACACGCCGGCCGTTCATGCACCTCGTGCCACACAACCCCGGGGGTCTATACGGGCCTCGATACCACGTGCGCCTCGTGCCACCTCGACGACTTCCAACGCGTCACGGACCCCAACCACGTGACAAACGGCTTCAGCACCAACTGCACGGAGTGCCACAACACAAGCCAATGGCAGGGCGCCAGCTTCCAGCACACCCAGACCTTCCCACTCACACTCGGCCACTCGAACGTCTCCTGCACGCGCTGCCACACCACGCCGGGCGTCTACACAGGCCTCAACACAGCCTGCGTCTCCTGCCATCAGACCGACTTCACCCAGACCACGAACCCCAACCACGCCGCCGCCGGGTTCAGCACCAACTGCACCCTCTGCCACACAACCAGCCAGTGGCTGGGAGCTGTGTTCACACACCCCGCCTCATTCCCGCTGTCGCTCGGTCACGCCAACCGAACTTGCAACCAGTGCCACACGACTCCGGGCACCTACTCGGGCCTCAGCACCGCCTGCTCCGCGTGCCACCTCGATGACTACCAGTCCACGACCGACCCATACCACGCCGCCGCGGGCTTCGGCACGAACTGCACTCAATGCCACAACACCGCCCAGTGGCCCGGTGCATCCTTCACTCACACCACAGCCTTCCCCCTCACACTCGGGCACGCCAACCACGCCTGCAGCGTCTGCCATACCACACCCGGCACGTATGCGGGGCTCACCGGCGACTGCGCCCAGTGCCACATGCCCGACTACAACGCGACGACTAACCCCAACCACGCACAATCAGGCTTTCCGACCTCGTGTGTTTCGTGCCATAACACTTCGAACTGGAACGATGCAACGTTCGCTCATCCGCCCATCAACCGAAGCAACCACAGCAGCCTCGATTGCAACGGCTGCCACACCGTGCCATCGGCGACGCCGGCCTTCAGTTGCACCCACTGCCACGAGCACAACCAGCAGGACACCGCACAGGACCACCAGGGCGTCAACAACTACCAGTGGCTCAGCTCCGCCTGCTACAACTGCCACGACTGAGGGGCGCTTCAGACCGCGCCCCCGGACTTGCGATTCGGTTCGACTCTGGTGAGCTGCGTCAATCGCGAGCACCCCTTGTGCGGCCCACGCCCAGGCGCAAGAAGCTCGCCCAGCGACGTCGCCCTGAACTCACGCTCAACCATGTCCATCGCCTGATCCAATCGCCGGTGCAACGGGCACAGTTGAACATGATCCGGGTTGCCCAGCGGGCACTCGGTGATCCGCTGCATCGGGTCCACCGCATTCACAACGTCATAAATGCTGATCTCCGCCGCAGACCGGGCGAGCGTAAAGCCGCCGTTGGGCCCGCGCTGAGAGGTGATCAGATCAGCCACGACAAGATCACGGAGCACCTTGGAGAGGTACCCGTGCGGCACCTGCGTGTGCTGCGCAATGACCGCGCTGCTCGCCGAAGCCCCCGGCTCAAGCGTCGCCAGATGGGTCATGGCCCTGAGCGCGTACTCAATGGTTTGTGAGAGCATGTGCGTTCCCAAACCCCAGGAATACTAGTACACAATCCGCCTGCACAGGGGGTGCCCCGGAACGACTCATTGCCCCTCCGGCACGCCCCACTTTCCCTCCATCCACACCCTGCGCGCCGCGGCAGCGTCCGACTCCGACAGCACCCGCCCACCATGCTCGGCACGCGCGGCCTCGGCATCGGCCCCGGACGCAAACGCGATCAACCCAGAACCCATCGGAGTCTTGACCTTCTCGCTCTCGCAGTACAAGTAGTGAGCCGCATGCGATCCGACCCACGCCCGACTGCCATGGTCGTGCACGAACGCCATGCGCACAACCCCATCGCTCATCGCCCGGTGATAGTCAAACATGCACCCGATGTCATCGAACATCGCATACTCAGACACACCCTGCACCTCAATGATGCTCGCGCTCGAACAGCGATCCTCATTGATGAGCATCCCGCATTCTCGGCATTCATCGCGCCCCAGCCGCAGTTCGGGCGGTCCCGTGAGCACCGATCGGCCGCACGATACCAGCACAATGACACCGGCGATGACGAATGCCGCGTGGACCCATCGACGGAGCTGTTTCATAGCGGCACCCTCCTGCGAAAGACCAGAACCGCGGCGCAGAGGGGCAGCGCGACCCACGCGCCCATGCACGCGGCGAACACCGCGTGCAACCTCGGACCATACTCCTCGGTCGCATACAGCCCCGCCGGCCCGAGTACATCCAGCGAGCTCTCCCCCGCAAAGAGCGACCACATCTTGAAGACCTGCAATGGGTTCAGCAGGCTGATGGCGAAGAGCTCTTCAATCCGCAGCCGCATCGCGACCGTTCCCGCCATCAGCCCAAGGTCCGTCACAAACACAAGCGTGAGCCACAGGAAGATCGCCGTTGCCACCGCGACCGATGCCTTGCGCGCCAATGACGAGATGAGCAGCCCCACGCTCAGCATGCCCAAGGAGAGCAGGAACGACAGCCCCGCCAACCACAGGATGCTCGCAGCGTTTGCGCCCCCGCTGCTGATGGACAGGATCAGCGCACAGGCCCCTAGGCCCAGGCAGATGCACGCAAGGGTTGACCCCGCAAGACCGACGAACTTGCCCAACAGCACCTCCGTCCGCGTGACGGGCTGTGCGAGCAGATACGAGAGCATCCCCCGCTCACGGTCCGACGCGATCGACCCGGCCCCAGCGGTCAGCGCCATGAGTGGTACCACAAGCAGGATCAGGTTGACAAGCCCCGCGGTCGTCCGCCCAAATCCCGACAACCCCGCGCCCCCCGTCGCGGCGGTGGACACCCACGATACACCAAGCCCCAGCGCAGCGAAGGCGAGCGTGTACAGCAGAAACCAGCGGCTGCGGATCGCGTCACGCAGCTCGCGCTTTGCGACGGTCGCCACGTTGCAGATCGTTCCTGCAGGCGAAGCCAGCGGCAGTACTCCTGCGTTCGCAACATCAACTGTCAGCGTTGTCATGACCGCGACTCCTCATCGGCTGAGTGCTTGGGCATGTTGCCCGAGCCCAGCACCTCAAAGTCGTCCACCCGGATCTTCGCCTCCGCCAGCACTCGGAATGGCACCGCCTTCTGTTCCTGAGGCACTGGCACCACAATCCCCACGCCATTGAGCGAGGGAGCAAACCCGCGCTCCCGCAGCACCGAGATCGCCTCCGACCGCACGTGACGAGGCATCGTCAGGTGCAGCACAGTCCCGACACTCAGGCTCAGACCGAACGTGGCCGCGTCGTGCTCGCCCTCCACCCTGCCCTTGCAGAGCACCACGACCCTCCTTGCCAGCGTCGCGACTTCATCAATCCGGTGAGACGCAAAGAGCATCGTCCGCCCATCTCCAGAGAGCCGAGAGAGCAGTGACACAAACTCCTCACGCCCGCACGCGTCCAGGCTTGCCGTCACCTCGTCCAGCACGAGGATCGGCGGATCGCCCAGCATCGCGATCGCGAGCGCCAAACGCTGCTTCATGCCGCCGGAAAGATCACGGACACGCTTGCGTTCATTCCCCGTGAGCGCGACCCGGGCAAGGGTCGCTTCCACCGAAGCCAAGCGAAGACCCTTGAGCCGGGCAAAGTACGCAACCGCGTCCCCCACCGCCAGGTCGTCATAGAAGCCCAACTCCTGCGGCACGTAGCCGATCAGGGACCGCGCCCGCTTGCCGTCGCACGCCACATCGTGCCCGCCGATCGTCACGGAACCGCGGCACGCGATCAACCCAAGCACGCAGCGTATGAGCGTCGTCTTCCCAGCACCGTTGGCTCCCCACAGCGCCACGCTGTCCCCCTGCGGCACGGTGAACGTCACACCATCAACCGCAACTGCCTTCCCAAACTTCCGAGTCACGTTGTTGATCCTGATCATGCCGCACCTCCCTTGGCCCCCAGCACCCCGGAACCCCACAGCAGCACCCCCGACACGGAGAGAAGCAGCCCCGCTGCCGTGGCCATCCGCCACGCCGCACCGTGTGCCGTGCCCCCGGTCGCGTGCACCGCCACAGGCTCCATGAGCGGCACTTCGTCTGTGAACTTGGCCTCGGGCCGAACCGCCGGCACCGCCCGCCCGACAAGCTCCACCGCCTGCTGCGCGGGGCTGAACAGAAAGAGCCGCAGCTTGGGCTCCTTGTCCATCATGTTCTCGAACAGCGTCTGCGACTCATGCACAAAGTCGCCGACACCATTCCCGTCCTGGTCATAGCCGGTGTAGTCGCTCCAGTAGTTGCCACGCTCTCCCTTCCAGAACTGGTTTGCGCCCAGCCCGCCCCGCCCCGCCACGCTCACCTGGTCAATGTTGTCTATGAAGTTGTTCTCAGTGAGCACGTTCCCCTTTGCACTGGGCAGGAACGTGAACCCGATGTCGTTCACAGCAATCGTGTTGCGGTGAAAGTCACCGGGCTGGCTGGCCGTGAACGGCGACCCATCGATGTAGACCCCCACCCGGTTACCCGAGATGAAGTTGTCGGACACCGTGAACTTGTCCGTTTCCTTCAGCCCTATGCCGTACCCGCTCGGTCCACGGTTGCTCACCAGCCGGTTCTCACGCAGCGTCACACCAGAGCTGTACATCAGGTACACACCCACCGAGTTGCCCTGCAAGTGGTTCCTCTCGATCGTGACATCATCACTGTACATCAGGTGCAGGCCATACCGGCACCGCAGGCTCGTATTGCCCCGCACCGTGATCCCCTTGGAGTACCACAGGATCGCGTCGCGCCCATCATGCAGGGTGTTGTTCTCGATCAGCGTGCCGTCCGCCCGCCACAGCCGCAGCCCATCGCCGCGCCTGGCGATGTCAAGCATCTTCCCGCCGATCACGTTGCCGCGAACCACGCTGCCCGGCGCATCCCGCAGGTCGATGCCGAAGAGCACGTCCTCCAGGCGATTCCCCTCGATCGTTGCCCCGGGCGCCACGGCGCGGATCGCCGCATTCTCCTTGTCCAGATCAACCCCGGTATTCCGGACGACAAAGCCGCGGAAGGTCACATTCGGAGCGTTGATCTCAACGATGTCACCACTGGCACCGCCGTCGATCACCGGCATGCCGACGCCCACGACCGTCATCGGCTTGTCGATCTTGATGTGCTCGCGATACGTGCCGGCCGGCACCATCACCGTGCCGCCGATCTCCGCCCGGGCAATCATTTCGCCGATTGTCAGAGTCGGGTCAGCCCGCGCGACGCCGGCAGCTGCGAGCACGATGATGGCATGCACCGTGTTCATCCCGCCACCCCGGCCTTCGCGGCCTTCATGCGCAGCGCGAGCGGTCTGTATGCCCTGCGGTGGAAGTAGAATCCGACAACCACAAGCCCAGAGCAAGCAACCGCGAACCAGAACCCCATGCCGACCTCGGCATACGTCCTGAACTGCCCGATCCCCCCCTCGCCCAGCACCGTCGGCACGAACGGCTTGATCGAGCTGCTCAGCGGCGCGTCCGGGTCCAGGTTCAGCCCGAAGGTCCGCATCCAGAAGTAAAGGTCCGCGAGAAATGCGAGCGGGAATGTGATCGCCGGGATCGCCAGCAGCACCGCCCACTTGCTGTGAACGAATGCGGCCCCCTCCACCAGCAGGAACATCGCGATGATCGCCCAGATCGCCACCGCCCGCTCGAACGCCGCCGCCTCGCCCAGCGGGCGCATCCCGATGTAGTGGTTGAGGCTGTCAATCTCCTTGACATCCTCCGTCAAGTGATTGACATACGCCGTCAGGAACAGCCCGTTGGGGTACTGCGGCGCCTCCAGCTCCATCTGCCAGTACGGCAGGAAGATCGACACCAGCAGCAGCACGCGCGCCGCCATGAAGATCACGGTGGGTGTTGCGTACTTCGCCGGGTGCGCTCGCAACTCCTCCACCGGAACCCGAGGACCAACAAGCGACGAAAGCAGACCTGGCATGGGTGCCTCCACTGACAGATGGCGCGCCCGCGCGCCTAAGACTTCAAACCCCGCGCCCGGTTCTCACCGGGCGCGGAGGGGAGGGAGTGGAATCACTTCATCTGCGCCACCGCCGTGTCGCCCGCCGGTGCCGCCATCGCGGCGCCCTTTGGCTTCACGTGCAGGTAGCCCATCATCTCAAGGTGCAGAGCGGAGCAGAACTCCGTGCAATAGAAGGGGTACGTCCCCGACTTGTCGGCCGTGAACGTGAACTCCTGGTACTCACCCGGCTCCAGCGACAGGTTGATGTTGTACCCGCCGATGCAGAAGCCGTGCGTCGCGTCCTGCGTGGTCTCCGCCGCAACGATCCGCCATGTGATCTCATCGCCCTCGTTCACCTCGACGTGCTCGGGGGTGAAGTGGCTGCGGGTCGCCGTCATCTTCACCACCACGCGGCTGCCCTCGCGGCTGACGCCTTCGTCGCCCTTCTTGGGCGCGTTGGGGTCCAGGGACTGCGTGTGCGGGTTCCAGCCGATCTCCGGGTACACCGTCCAGCTCTTGAGCTTGTCGGCCTTGATCATCTGGCAGTAGTGCGGCTCGCCGACGCCGATCGGGGAGTCATAGAGCACCGGCATCGTCGTGCCCGACGCGGTGATGTCCAGGAGTTGGAAGTTCTGCGGCAGAAGCGGGCCCGTCGGCAGGAAGCGGTCCACCGACCACTTGCTCATGGAGATCAGGTAGTTCCCGTCCGGGCTGACGGTGTCACCCTCGGCGGTGCAGAGGTGACCGATGTTGTACTGCACGGGAGTCTTGGTCACAAGCTTCCACGCGGGCTCGGGGTGCTTGTCGGCATACTCCCCGCCCAGGCTCCAGCGGGCCACGGCCGAGTCCAGGAACAGCGAGGTGTACGCGTACCCCTTGTCGTCAAACTGCGTGTGCAACGGCCCAAGGCCCAGCTCGACCTGCGCCTCCTTCACGCTGTCAAAGTCGAGCACGGGCACCCCGTACTCGTCCGTCCCGCTGAACTTCTTCTCTGCGATCGCCTTCTTGATCCGGTCGATCGAGTACACCGTCACGTGCGGGTCCAGCTTGCCCGCCACCACCATGTACTGACCGTTGGGTGTCACGTCCACGCCGTGCGGGCTCTTGGGCTCGGGCGTGAAGTACAGCAGCCCGTCCGCGATGCTCGTCTCCAGCATCAGCACTGGGAAGCCGTTGATCATCTTGGCCTTGCCGGCCTTGAACGACGCCTCGGCCTTCTTCCAGTCGATGATGTGCAGGTAGTCCATGTCCCGCTTGCTCACGCCGGCCTCGAAGGGCGGGTTGCCCTTCTCAACGCCGCCCGTCGCCATCTCACTGTTGAACGAGTTGATGAAGAAGTACCCGTCGCTCACCTTCTTGCCCGCGTCCGCAAGGTCCTGCCAGTACGGCGGCAGCTCGATCGCGAACGACTTCGACTCGTCCACGCGACCCTTCTCGCGATCAAACTTCCACATCGTCACCATGCCGCGGTACGCCTTCTTGTACTCCTCCGGCGGCGCGTACCCGTACCCCAGCACCGTCGCGTACTGACCACCCTCGATGATGTAGTCGGTGTTCGGCGTCACGAAGGCGGCGCCGTGGTCGCTCACCGTCAGCGGGTTCTTCACGATCTGCTTTGTCTCCCAGTCCCGCAGGTCGATGATGCCCAGCCGCGCGTTCGCCTTGTCGCCGATG
>DATAKA010000004.1:0-4455 GCA_036261855.1 Phycisphaerales bacterium
CTCTACGATTTCCTCTTTGTCAGTCCAAGAGCGATACTTGGTGTACCGAATCGTACCGAGCGGTGAGTCCGAGTACTGGTCTGAAGCGCGCAATAGCAGGCGTGCTAAGTGTTCGCGTACACCGAGTACCGACAACTCCTTGCACGCGGCGTGGGCAATTCGCATCGCGATGCGCCAGGAGGAGGAATCGTGATTCCTCCCACGGCGAATCTGTAACCGCGCCCACTCAAGCCCGGCCAGTCGGTCGCCATCCGCTGCAAACCTGGAGTCCGCAAGCTCGAACACAAATCCCTCATAAGCACCGGAGAAATTAACCGACGGCGATACACGGAGGGCGGTCAACACTTCAGTGTCGGTGAGCCGATCGGGCCAGTTGCATCGAAGCGCAAGGCCTCGAAGCTGATGTTGCGGATCATTGTGACCATCCTGAAGCAGTGCCTTCATGCGCTGCTTGGCTTCTTGCGTGCCAACGTCACGAAGGGCATAGCCAGCGGCAATACGCGGATGTTCCGGCGCGATGTTGTCCAAGAACAACGCTGCCAGATCATCAGAGAGCTCGGATAGCTTCCACTCACGCGCCAACTCGACGACGAATTCCAGAATATCATCGCGCCCGGGGCTGCGATCCTGAAGTAGTGGCCTCAGATCGTTGACAGCGTTTGCGTAACGTAGGCCCAGATACTCGTTGCTGTGGGAGTTAACTTGGGCATCAGTCAACTCCCGTGACGTGAACTTGCGGACCAACGCCAAGGTGGCGCGACGACGAAGATCGTCTTGTACCACGCCAGATAGACCAAACACCATCGGATCGGTCTCTGCGATCCACTCCGCGATCCTCTCGTTGGCCATGGCGGCAAATGCTGCCGTTTCGCGTAGTGGGCTAGCCACGCCCATTCTCCAACCCAGCCCGCTCTCTAGCAACGACCTTGCTTGGTGGAGGGGCAGTCTGCCGATGGTCATACCCGCCAAGTACTCGGCAACTTGGCGATGTATGAACCGAAAGCAGCGATTGCCAGCACCTTCACACAAGCCTGATGCAGCAACCGCGTCAAGGCGATCAAGCGTTAGCACCGGGAGGTGATCCGCTAGATACGTGATCTCAAGCACGGGCAGAGCATCAGCCCGCGGCGCGTCCGAGCGGTCGACGACCTCCTTGCCGCCCAATAGTGTTAGGCACGCGAGGTAACCTGCCGCGTTCAGCACTTCTTCCGCAGGTACCGATGTGTTGTGGGTATGCTTGGAGCGGCGCTCGTCGCGTTCTTGCGCCAGCGTCAGGGTACCAAGGCGGAATAGCTCGTTGCGATTGCCTGGAAGTGACTCATGCTTCGCATATAGGTCCAAGAGCATGCTCAGCGTCAAGGGATGCTGGCACAGCAGCGTCGCACCGGCCGATGCGACAGACGCAAGGAACTCGTCGGCGTCAAGGTTTCTGGCCGTCGCCACCCCACGAATTGCGGCTTCATCGAGCGGCTGCAACACCGCAGTAGTGACGCCACCCCGCTTCTTGAACAACCCGCCCATGGCACCAGCCACATCAGGAGTAAAGACAGCAGATCGACAAGCAATCCGGAGTCGCGGTGGTTCCTCGGCTGGCAGGCTTTTCAGCCACTCAACAAGCTTGGCAGCAGCGAATCGATCAGGGATAATCGCTTCGTCAAGCGAGTCAAGGCAAATGACGGTATTGGACCCGGCACCCTTCGAAAGCTCCTCTAGCGATTGTGGCAAGCCCTTGCCTCCGGAGGCAAGCAACGCCAGACTTGCGTGGCGCACATCACGTCCACGTGCGTGCTCAAGTTGCAGCAAGTGGTTCAGTTCAAACGTTTTGCCGGTACCGGCGGAACCCAGAATCGCGACGGCGGGTAGATCAACAAGCTCCTCGGTTTGCCGCGAAACTCCCTCGTCACCTTCAGACTTTGTGCAAAGCCAACGTCGGCTAATGGGCCATCGACGCAACGGCGCCGGCACCTCCGGCTTGACCGTCTTTCGAATCAGCCTCGTCCAAAGTGAGAACATGTTCTGTCCATCTTAGTGGATGGCGATGTGGCACGCCTTCCCCTCCTGCCACAGCGTTCGCCGTGGCTGTGGACGGCGATAGCCGTGCTCCCGCGCGACAAACCTCCAGCAGGTTTGCAAACTCCCACAGAGAGTAACCTCACCCCCAACAATCCCCCTTGCATACCACCCCCTCCACCTCCCTGAAAACCCCACTCTTCACCGCCCTCCTCCTCGCCGCGGCCTCCTGCGGGGCCCACGCGCTCCTCGCGCCGCGCACCGGCGACGCCTTCGCCGCCGTGCTCCTGGGCGCACTCGGCGGGGTCTACCTGGGCGGCGCGCTCCACGCCGGCGCCAAGCGAGACATTGCCATCACCGCCGCCGCGGCCGTCCTCTGCATCTTCCTCGCCGTCGCCGGCCTGCTTGGCCCCGCGTGGATCGTCCCCGCCGGCTTCCTCCTCCACGGCCTGTGGGACTGGGCCCACCACGCCCTGCAACGCCGCACCGTCGGCCGCTGGTGGCCCCCCTTCTGCGCCCTTTACGACGCCCTCGTCGCCCTCTACCTCTTCCTCACCCCCCACCTCCGCTAATCCCTCCCAACTTCGTCTCTCCGTCTCTCCGTCTCTCGATCCTAAACCTTCCGGTTGACAATCCCCTCCGTGCCCATATACTAAACCATATGGTTCTCGATCGCACCCCCGCCCTCGACCACGTCTTCCACGCCCTCGCACACCCCGCGCGGCGCACCATGCTCCGCGCCCTCGCCCACGGCGAGCGCACCATTACCGACCTCGGCGGCCCGCTGCGCATGTCCCTGCCCGCTGTCTCCAAGCACGTCCGCGTGCTGGAGAAGGCCCGCCTCGTGCGCCGCCGCGTCGTCGGCCGCACGCACATCTGCCGACTGGAAGCGCAGCCCCTCAAGCAAGCCACCGACTGGACGATGTCCTACCGCGAGCACTGGGAGCGCTCGTTCGATGCGCTCGACACGCTCCTCGCCGAGATGCAGGGCATCGCCCCCACCCCTACCCCCGCCCCCACCCGCAAGCGCCGCCACCCGCGCGCCAAGTGACCACCCTCTCACACAAGGAGACCCCATGCGCCCCCACGACCTCGCCGTGACCCCGCAAGGCACCAACGAAGTGCTCATCTCCCGCTCCTTCCACGCGCCGCGCGCCCTCGTGTGGCGCGCCATGACCGACCCCGCCCTTCTCCCCAAGTGGATGAAGGGCCCGCCCGGCTGGGAAATGCACCTCTGCCAGAACGACCTCCGCGTCGGCGGCGCGTACCGCTGGGGCTGGCGCGACAACACCGACCAGACCATTTTCATCTTCGGCGTCAACAAAGCAGTGAACGCCCCGGAAGAAAACACCCGCACGGAGACCATGGAAGGCACCTGCGCACCACCCAACGCCTGCGAAGTCCTCGCTACCATGCGCCTCAAGGAGCGGTCGCCGGGCACGACGCACATGACCATCACGGTGCTCTGCCCGAGCACGGACGTGCGCGACGCGATGCTCAACTCCGGCATGGAGCACGGCCTCATCCCCTCCTACGAAACCCTCGACACCATGCTCGCCGCAGGCCTCTGACCCCATCCATTCCCGCCGCACCACGCGGCGGTCCGCACGGGTTTTTCTTTGAAACGGAGATAGTCATGAACTGCAAGAACTGCCTCATCGTTACGTCCGCACTCGTCGTCGGCTGCGCCGCCGGCGCACTCGCCTTCGCCCAGCAGGGCAGCGACAAGCACGCACCCGCTGGCCAGCCCGAAATGAAACTCCCCCCGGGCTGGACCATGGACGACATGCAGACCGTTGTCGCCGCCGGCACGCCCGGTGAGCACCACGCGTTCCTCGCCTCCCGCACCGGCAAGTGGCACGGCCAGGAGAAAATGTGGATGGGCGCCGGCACCGAGCCCATGAGCCTCACCTGCACCTCCGAGGTAACGTCCATGTGGGACAACCGATACGTCCGCTCGACGATGTCCGGCGACATGGGCGAGTGGGGCATGTTCCACGGCGAAGCCACCATGGGCTACGACAACCTCACCAACCAGTTCGTCTGCTCCTGGGTCGACAACATGGGCACGATGATCATGAACGGCACGGGCACGCTCTCGCCCGACAAGAAGACCCTCAAGTGGACGTACAACTACACCTGCCCCATCACCAAGAAGCCCGCCGTGATGCGCCAGACCGACACCTTCATCAGCGACAACGAGATGAAGATGGAGATGTGGGGCATGGACCCCAAGCAGAACAAGGAATACAAGATGATCGAGATCAACTTCACCAAGAAGTGATCAGCGAGAAGTGATCAGCCAACAGTGATCACCCGATCCATCCTGTGATCCACCACCCAACGCCCGCGCCCCGCGCGGGCGTTGTTCTTCCCACTACCCCCTGTTGAGACCCAGTCTCAACCGCCTAAACTCCCCCACCGTGTCCGCTTCCACCCCCACCA
>DATAKA010000151.1:0-12147 GCA_036261855.1 Phycisphaerales bacterium
ATCCTGCCGAGCTCCAGCTTCTTCTCCTCGGCCGACTCGTTCGCGATGATCCGCGGCGGCCATATCGACCTGACCATCCTCGGCGCCATGGAAGTGGCCGCCAATGGCGACATCGCCAACTGGACCATTCCCGGCAAGATGGTGAAGGGCATGGGCGGCGCGATGGACCTGGTCGCCGGCGTCAAGCGCGTCATCGTGACCATGGAACACACCGCCAAGGGCACCGCCAAGATTAAGAAAAAGTGCGACCTGCCGCTGACGGGCCAGAAGTGCATCGACATGGTCATCACCGACCTCTGCGTGCTGGAAATGGACCGCAAGCGCCGCCGGTTTGTGCTGAAGGAAGTGGCCCCGGGCGTGACAGTGGACGAGGTGAAGAAGGCCACGGAGGCGGAGATCATCGTCGATCGCGAGCCCGCAGTCGTCTCGGTGTAGCTCACCGCTTCGCCCGCGCCAGGTCCAGAAACTCCACCCCGCGCCGCAGGTGCGGAATGACAATGCTCCCGCCCACGATCAGCGCGACGTCCATCGCCTCCCACAACTCTTCGTCGCTGCACCCGGCTTTCACGCACTGATCAATGTGGTACGCGATGCAGTCATCGCACCGCAGCACCGCGCTCGCGACGAGACCCAGCAATTCCTTCGTCTTCCCGTCGAGGGCCCCGGGCTCGTACGTCTGCCCATCCAGCCGGAAGAACCGCTTCGTCACCAGCGTGCCACCCTGCGCGACAGACCCATCCGGCCGCTGCGCGCCCGCCGCGGCCCGCTCCGCATCGTCGCCCAATATGCGGCTGTTCATCCGGGTCCGGTAAGCCTGAAACTGCTCGTATCGGTTCATGCCAGAGCGTAGCGGCGGAGTGATAAGCGACGCCCCTGCCCACCAGCGGAAAGCCCCCGCCCTCCCGTGCCGATGTCCCGTGGGCATGCTCCGCATCCGCCTCCAGCACTGCCGCCCGGGGATGGCCCTGGCGGTGCCGGTCTACCACCCGCGCAACGCGGAGGTGGTGCTGCTCCGCGCGGGCGTTGCGCTCGACAGCCTCTCGATCCCGCACCTCATCGAGCTGGGCATCAGCGAGGTCTGGATCAAGTACCCCGGACTGGAGCGCCTCATGCGCTTCGTGGATCCCGAGATGCTCGGCGAGCAGCGCACCCTCGTCGCCTCGCTCGGGGCGGCCCTCGACCAGGCCTTCGTCAGCAACACCGTCGAGGTCGACTTTTACGACTGCCGCCGCGCAATCACATCCATCATCCGCCGGATGTGGGAGACGCGTGAGTGCGCGGTGTGGATGGGCCAGGTCGCCGGTGCCGACCGCCCGTTCGTCCGCCACTGCGGCAACGTGGCGTACCTCTCCATGCTCATGGGCATGCGCCTGGACTTCTACCTCGTCCGCGAGCGCCCGCGCCTTTCCCCAGGACGCGCCAAGGACCTCACGAGCCTGGGCGTGGGCGCCCTCTTCCACGACATCGGCATGCTGCGCCTCGCGCCCGACGCCGTCGCGCGGTACAACACCACCCTCGACGACTCCGACCCCGCGTACCGATCCCACTGCGCGGTCGGCTTCGACATGGTCCACGGCAAGCTCGACCCGGCGTCCGCCGCCGTCGTGCTGCACCACCACCAGCGCCACGATGGCACCGGCTTCCCATGCCGCGAGAGCTTCGTCGAAGAACCCCGTCCCGCGCGAGCCCGCGAGATCCACGTCCTGACCCGCATCTGCGCCGCGGCCGACCTGCTCGATCGCCTGCGCAACCCCGCGCACGCGCCAGGTTCCGACGAGAAGGCCCGCCCACCCCTCCCCATGGTCCGCGCCCTGAAGCGACTGATCGAGCCCACGGTCCGTGCATGGATCGACCCGGTCGTTTTCCGCGCGTTGTTCACGGTCACGCCACCGTACCCGCCGGGCAGCCTCGTCACGCTCAGCGACGGCTCCGACGCCGTCGTCACCGCGTGGACGCCCAAGGCCCCGTGCCGCCCGACGGTGGAACTCGTGGACCTTGAGGCCCACACCCGCCGCAAGCGCCGCAAGGCCGTCGAGATCGACCTGCGCAAGCGCCGCGAACTGTCCATCGCGGCCATCGACGGCCAGCGAGTGCTGGAAGACAACTTCGAATCAACCACCGACGATGATTTTGACCTTACCGGCCTCTTCCGCGCCGGCTACGACAGCGCGCCGGCACCCACCGACGTGCGCGAAGACCTTGACGTACCGCCGGAGAAACGCGCGGCGTGACTACACCCCAACCCGGACCGCGAAGAACTCACTCCAGTTCCGCCACGCGAACCGCTCGAGGTCGTCGTCGCTCCAGCCCAATTCCCGCAGCGCGTCCAGCAGCAGCCCAAGGTCACTGGGTGTCTGCACACCGTCCGGCAGGCACGCCCCGCTGAAGCCGCCGTCCATGTCGCTCCCCAGCCCCACCGCCCGCGTGTGCCCCACCAGTTCGCAGATGTGATCCACGTGCGCCACCGCCTCGTACACCCTCGCCCGCCGCGACCGCACCGCACCGGGGATCAGGAATGCAGAGTACAAGTTCAACCCGATCACCCCGCCGCGGCGTGCAACTTCCCGGATGGTCTCGTCCGTCAAGTGCCGCTGCAGGATGATCCGCGCCCCGTCCGGGTGCGCACGCAGTGATTCCGGGATGCACTCGGGCGCGAGGCCCTCGGACGCGATGATCGCGCGGCAGTTGGAGTGCGACGCGATCACCGGCTTGTCGGTCGCCGCCAGCAGGTCCGCCAGCGCCCTGTCCGACAAGTGCGCGATGTCGTGCACGACGCCAATCTCGTCTATTCCCCGCACGAGTGCACGCCCCATGGGTGTGAGCCCAGGGTCGCTCGCGGGGTCCTGCATGTTCCCAGCCGCGTACCGCGACCCGCGCCCCCATGCGAGCCCGACCGCGACCACTCCCCGCTCCACCCACCACTCGAGTTCACCAGGCTCACGGATCGGGTCCGCGCACTCCATGAGCAGCGAGCACCGCAGAGCCGCCTCACGACTGCTCTTCATTCCTTTGGAACCCAACCCTTCAAGCCTCAGAAGCCCTAACTTTTCCCATGCTCTGTACGTCGCAAGCTGAGCGATCCCTGCTGCATGAGCACCCTCAGCATCGCCGATGGCGTACGACACCCCCGCGTCAGTTCCGCCCGCCTCCGTGAAAATCGTCCCCAGGAACCGCGTCACCCCGCCGCGCCGCAGCGAGTCCAGCGTCACGCTCGCCGGTGGCCACGGCCCCATCGACGCCACAACAGGCGCGGCCATATCGCGCCCCATCGCCGCGAGGCAGGCAAGGTCCAAGTGGGCATCAAACCAGCGCGTCGGCATCGCGAATGCTACGAGCCCAGTCCTGCACCAACCCCTGCGACGCTCCCGTCGCCCCGTTACCATCCGGCATGGCCACCGCTTCTTTCCAGCTCAGGTGCCCCAAGGACGCCTCGCCCATGCAGCGCGTCGACATCGGCGGCTTCACTATCGACCGTTGCACCTCGTGCGGCGCCATGTGGTTCGACGTCGGAGAAGTGGAACGCGTGCTCAAGATGAAGTACAAGGCCGCGACGGACATTGACAAGGGCACCGCCGGCGCGGAGGCACACCCGCTCGCGCCCTCGCGCACCCTCCTCTGCCCGCGGGACGGCGAGAAGCTCAAGCCCCGTATCTTCCCGGATCAGAGCCACATCACCGTGGACGAGTGCCGCTTTTGCCACGGCATGCTCATGGACGCCGGCGAACTCAAGGACGCCGCGGACTTCACGATCGCCGAGCGTGTGAAGAGCTTCTTCGCGTAGCGGTTGCCCGGTTCACGTGCGGTTGGCGATGGCCCCGTTCACCGCGTCCACCACGGCGGATGACGCGTCCCCACCGACCTCACCCTGCCAAGAGCCGGTGATCACACCGTTCTTGTCGATCACGAACGTCGCGGGATAGGTGTGCACGCCGAAGGCCTTGGCGACCGTGTCCGCCTTCAGCAAGTGGGTGTAGCCAAACTCGCCCTTCGCCAGTTCGCTCGATGCGTTCGCGTCGTCGCGCTCGCGCACCGAAAGCGCGAGCAACTCCACGCCCTGCCCAATGAGCGGCTTCACCGCCTCGCTCAGCCGCTGCGTCCACTCCGGACACTCCAGGCACCACGACCCGAAGAAGTACGCCACGACGACCTTGCCCTTCAGATCGGCCAGTTTCACCGTCGCGCCCGCAGGCGTCTTGAGTTCGAACGCCGGCGCTTCACGCGGGCCCACAGGCACTTCAGGGGCAGGCGTTTCGACCGCCGCGACCGTCGCCTCCGTCGTCGGCGCGGCCTCTTCGGCGGCCTTCGTCAAAGCATCAATGTCCTCGGCCTTGGCCACGGCCGGCTGCGCCATCGGCGCGGGCGGTGCGATCCCCACGCGCGTCTCGCGGAAGCCCTCGGGCACCGCCACGCGGAGTTCCTCGGGCTTCATCGCCGGCGGGTCGTTCTCATCGAGCGTCACGCCCGAGAGCTCGACCTTCACCGTGCCCGAGATGAACCCCTCCATGATCTGCTCGTACATCCGCGGGAAGTGGTCGGCCTTGCTGATCGCCCACCGCGACTTGCGACCCGCCCGGTCCAGCAGCAGCACGTCGCACTCCACGCCGTCAATGGTTTTCGTTCCTTCGTGGGTGTAGTTCACCGCGTCCTTGCCCGTGAGCCCACGCTCCATGCTGAACGGCTCGTTCGCGAAGACTTCCTTCATGCGTGCCGCGCTCGCGACCTGCAGGCCCGGCGCTGCGGTCATCTGCCGCGTGGGGCGCTCCATGACTTCCTTCTTCTCCGTGTCCACCGCCTCGACGCTGTTCGCCGTCCACGCGAGGTCCACCGGCAGCGCGTCCTTGTCCTTGCGGTCCATGGTGCCCGTGACGCGCACGAGCCAGCCGAAGAACCCGCCCGCGCTCGTGCGCATCCCCTTCACCTCGACGCGCGAGCTGGGGAACGCCTGCGCCATCCCGTCCGTCCCCGCCACGCTCGCGCGGAACGTGATCGACTTTGCCCGCTTCACCGCCTGTGCGGCGTCATCGAAAATCTTCTGTTCCGCCGTCCGCTCCACCGCCTCAAGACGCGGCGCCGGATCCGACGGCTTGGTCGGGGCCGTTTCTGGTGCCGGCTTGTCCTGCTTCTCCGCCGGCGCAACTTCCTGTGCAAGGGCCTGCCCGCACAACGCCAGCACCGAAACGATCGTCAATGCAGTCCGCATGTTTGCTCCAGAGAAGTCAAAGCCACACCGAAAGTCCACACCCCGAATCAGCCCCCGCCCCCATATCTCCCACCGCAAACCCTAGTCCTTCGGCTCCACCCGCGACCCCTCACCGTCCCGCCCCCCAACACCCGTCAGCAGCCTCTTCAAGGCCTCCCCCGGGTCATCCTGCTTCATCAGGTGTTCGCCGACGAGAGCAATGCGCACACCCGCCGCGTGCAAACGCATCAGGTCCCGGTGCGACCGGATCCCCGACTCGCTCACCAGCACGCTCCGGTCCTCCACCAGTTCCGCGAGCCTCAGCGTGTGGTTCAGGTCCACCGTCATGGTGGAAAGATCGCGGTTGTTGATCCCCAGCAGCATGTACGACGGGTGCGGAAAACCGATGTGCGGCCGAACGCGCAGCAGGTTGTCCATGCTGTGCACCTCGAGCAGCACCGTCAGTTGAAGCTGCTGCCCCAGGATGAGCATGTCCACAATTTCGGCTTCTGTCAGGGCTTCCGCGATGAGCAGCACCGCGTCCGCCCCCGCCGCCCGACTCTCCCAGAGCTGGTACGGGTCCACGATAAAGTCCTTCCGCAGTACCGGCAGGCCCACGGCCTCCTTGATGGTGCGGATGAACTCGATATTGCCCCCGAAAAACCGCTCGTCTGTGAGGCACGAGATCGCCGAAGCCCCGCCCGCACGGTACTTTCTGGCGATGTCCGCCGGATCGAACCGATGACCGTCATATTCAGGACGTATAAGTCCTGCCGACGGGCTCTTCCTTTTGACCTCCGCAATGACCGACACATTGGCCAAGTTGGACGGACGCGTGACCGCTGCAAAGAAGTTCCTCGGCGGCTCCTCCTGCGCGACCATCGCCTCAAGCTCCGTCAGCGGCGTGCGAACCTTCGCCGCCGCCACCTCGGCGCGCTTGTGCTCCAGTATCTCCCGCAGTGTGTCCGGTACGTCGCTCACAGCGTCGATTGTTGGCGTGCTCGCGGGCGTCGCGGTGGTCGGTGCTCTCTCAAGCCTCACATTCCACGCCGCGGGCACCGGCCCCCTCATCACCCTCGCCCAGCAGCAGACGACCTCACCCAACGGTGCCCTGGAGCAGGCTGGCGCTGTCGCCACCAAGGCCGCCAACGACTTCTCCAACCTCATCAAGTCCGACCCATGGCGCTACGGCCACATCATCGCGGCCGCGGTCTGTGTCCTGGGCCTCCTCTTCGCCGACGTCATCCGCCCCGGCTCCCTCGAACGCTCCGGCAAGCGTGACGTCGGCACCTTCGGCCCGCACATCTGGTTCCTCTGCGGTGTGCTCGTCATGGGCATGCAGATGGTCGCCGGAGGCTTCAACACCCTGCTGCCAGACAAAGCGCTGGGCGCAGCGGGCTCCATCCAGGGTGATGCCGTCAAGAGCGGCGTCATCTACGCCGTCAGCATCGCGACCGCCTACCTGCTCGCCAAGCTCATCTCCGCCAGCGCCAAGGGCGCGGGCCTCGCCTTCACCGCCCGGTCCACAGCGTGGGGCCTCATGGCCTTTGTCCTCGCCTGGCCCGTCGTGCAGGCCGCCAGCTTCGGCTTCCTCGCGCTCAACACCAAGTTCAAGGGCCCCCAGCCCGGCAGCAACATCGCCCACGACACGCTGGCAAAGCTCGTCGAAAATAAGAACGATCCGTGGGCGTGGGCCCTGGCAGGCCTCGCCATCATCGCCGCGCCAATCGTTGAGGAGGTCGTCTACCGCGGCTTCCTGCAGTCGTCGATCCTCCGCATGACCGAGAAGCCCTGGATCTCGATCATCGTGACCGCCGCCCTGTTTGCCGCCGTACACATGGTCGGCAAACAGCCCGTCGCGTGGTACGCCGCGGCGACCATCGGCACCCTGGGCCTCTGCATGGGCATCGCATACGAACGCACGAAGGAGATCGGCGTGCCGATCACCATGCACGTGCTGTTCAACCTCACCAACGTCGCGTTGGCGATGTACACAACACGCGGCTCATAGGCCGCGTTCATACTTCAATAGCAAGAAGTGGACGATTCAGCCGCCGCCGCCCGGGGGCGTGGGTGCGCCGCCCGTCGTCGCCGTCACGGGCTGGTTCTCAAGCCGCTCCAGCATGTTCGTGCCGGCCTCCATGGACATGCTCACGTACCGCCGCGAGCCCTGGTGAGACACGCGCGTCGCGCCGCGGGACCACCACGGATAGCCGTTGAGCCCGCGGTGGATGTAGTCCGGAGCGTTCACCAGCAGCGCTCCCTGGAAGTACCGGATTGTCGCGGCCTCGCCGCCGTTCTGCTGCCACTGATCAGGCTCGACGAGCTGCGTGAGAATGTCGATCACCTCGTTGGCCTTCTCCTGAACGTTGCGGCGCTGCTCCTCCTCGCCCTGGTCGTTCTCCTGGAAGGGGCTCTGCCCGCCGCCACCGCCGCCCGTCTGACCGGCCTGCTGCAACGCCTGCTGCAGGTCAAGCTCGTACGAGTTCGTGTAGTTGGGCGTCTCCAGCAGCAGGTCGCGGATCGGGTAGACCTCCACGCGCCGGTACTTGTTGAGCCGGTCCTTGGTGCTCACCTGGATCGCGCCCGACTGCGTCATCTGCCACGTCGCCCCGCCGCCGCTCCCGGTGCTGTCGCCAAACCGCTCCATCACGCCCTCGACCACGTCCAGCAGCGTGCGGTTCTCAAACTTCGCCGTCACCAGCGCATCCTTGTCCAGCCCCGTGCCGGTCTGGTCGTCCATCCACAGCACGTCCATGTCCGCGCCGCTCGTGGCCAACACCCATCGCATCACTTCTTCGAGGCGAGTCTCCTTGAACTCCACGCTCGCCGTCGCCATCATCTTGAGGAGCGTGTCCTTCTTCGGGTTGCCGCTGCTGCGCACCACGACCTGACCGGTCGTCACCGTGCCGGTCGCCGGGGCCTTCGCGGCCTCCTTCGCCACCGGCGCGGCCGCCTGCCCCATCGCCGCGCCGCACAATGACACAACGCACACGCACCCGATGCTCGCCCTGATCTTCATGAATGGCCCTTTCTGGCGTCCACTCTGGGACGCTGCCTGCCGCACGAGCCTGCACCGCTGGTCCAGCGTGCTCCGCACGCGACCGCGTTCAACCTTGGACGGCCGACCTCCCCCAAGGTTCCGTGCCCATCAGCATATCGGCAACCTGCCATACGTCGCGCCGCTCCTGAGGTTGCTGAAACGCAATCCGCCGGCGTAACGCCCGATAACTCAACATCGACCCACCCCTCCAGCCCGGCACGCTCCCCCGTCGATACTCCCACCCCGGCCATGGGGGCCGGCCCAGCCAGAAAGGACTCTGCATGTTCCCCGTCAACACCAACCCTTGGAACTCCCCGTTCAACGCGAGCCCGTTCAACACCACTCCCTTCGCAGCAACCACCCTGCTCTCCAACCCCTTCTTCCAGCAGACCCTGAACACCCTGATCGCGCACGCGGTGCAGCAGGCCATCTGGCAGACCGCCTTCGCGCAGGCCCAGTTCCAGAACACCTTCAACACTCAGCCGGGCTTCAACCAGAATGGAGCGCCGTTTCCCTTTCACGGTACCTTTCAGAACGGCGTCCCCAACCCGTTCACCTCGCCGTGGAACACCCCCCAAGCCACCGGGTACGGCAACCCAAACCCCTACAACCAGCCCAGCTACCCCTCGTTCACGCAGCCGTACCCGCAAGCGCCCCAGAGCACGTGGCTGAACACCCAGCCCACGCAGGGCTACTTCGGCAGCACGCAGTTTCAGCAGAACAACGCGCCCGCGCACGAGCCTGTCGAGGCCGTCACCAAGCGCAACGGCAGCCGGTAACACAACCGTCCCGCAAAAACCACAAGCCCCGGCACTGCTGCCGGGGCTTGTTTGTTGGTCGATGCAACGGAATCGGCGCGGGCTGCGAAGAAGGGCACGCTGCCAAAGCCACCTCGGGGATTTGAACCCCGGACCTATGCTTTACGAAAGCATCGCTCTACCGCTGAGCTAAGGTGGCGACGGGGGTGGGTCTCCCCACCCGCGGGAGGGAAGTATCGGCGTCTCGACGCCGGATTTCCAGCTTTGCCGCGTCTTCGTGTGTGCCGGTTTGTGTGTTTTTCCAGACCCCTCACCCCTTGAGACTGCTTTTACCGCCATGGATAGGCAACAACCCGATTCGTTCCCGGCCGACGCAGCCTCTGCGCCTCCCGCCCCGCCACCCGGCTGCCCCATGCACGCGCACGCCGCGGCCGCTGCATTCCGGCACTCGGCGCCGCCCGCGCCCATCCCCTCGCGCCCAGCGTCCGGCGGTGCCCACGAACCGACACCCACGCCCAACCCGCTGAAGCTCACGGCGTACCCGATCACCGATGCGTCGGAGTTCACCCTAGTCCCCGCCGCCAGCCGCCGCGAATGGATGGACGCCACCGGTGGCCGCTTCGCGTACCGCTGCCTGCCCCTCTCGATGGCCAACCAGGCTGGCTGGTGGATCACCTGCCCCTGCGACTTCAAAGCGCACTGGAACGGCGGTGACGCGCCCACGGACACGAAAGTCACCTTCGCCGACGGCAAGGCCCGCGACTCTGTCGCCAGCCACTTCGGCACGGGCATCCTCACGTTCGGCCTCCCGTGGCTCTTCCAGACAAGCGAGGGCTGGGGACTCTGGGCCCGCGGCCCATCGAACCACATCAAGGACAACTGCGTCGCGCTCGACGGCATCATCGAGACCGATTGGGCGCCGTACACCTTCACGATGAACTGGCGCATCATGCGCCGCGGCGTCGATGTCTACTTCCGCAAGGGTGAGCCCATCTGCCAGCTGGTGCCCTTCTGGCTCGGCGCCTTCGAGGGCGTGCAGCCACAGTTCCGCCAGTTGCCCGAAGACCGGGGACTCTTCCAGAAGTACCTCGCGTTCCGCAACCACAAGCGCGAGATCAAGCGTGAACGCGCCCTCACCGGACAGTCGGTGTTCAGCATGGACTACACCAAGGGTGTGGTCTCCGGCACCACCGAAAAGGCGCATGAACACCGTACCGGATTCGGCGTGCGTCCCTTCTCGGGCGACAGCGACCTGGCCCCGCAGTACCGCGGCCACTAGCGGATCGGCTGGAAGTGCCTTCATCGAACCACGCGGCCAACCCCCGGGCACGGTGCACGTGCAATTCTTTGTCCACCTCGCCACGCTCGCCCGCATGAGTCTTCGGCAGCGGCTCCTGTCCGTAAGGCACTACCACCGCACGTTCAAACCCCGTGGCACGGCGCGAAAGGCACGCGTCGTCCGCGGGGTTTTTCCTTGCGCCTACGCTCCACCATGCGCACGAACCTCATCACCGTTGCTCTCGCGGCCCTCGCCCTCTCCATCTGCGCGTGCAGTTCCACGCAGCCGGCGGGCGACGGCAAGCCGGAAGTCAAGACCCACCGGGTGACCGGCGAGGTCTCCACGCTCCTCAACACCAGCCTCGACAACGCCTACAACGCCGCCGTGAACGCCGTCAAGGACGACCTCCAGTTCACCGTGGAATCGAGCACCAAGGACGCCCTCATCGGCGTCGTCAAGGCCCGCACGGCCCAGAACAAGCTCGTGACCGTCACGCTCACCAAGAAGAGCGACAGCATCACCGGCCTCGCCGTGAGCGCGGGCGCCTTTGATTCCAGCATCGCCAAGGCCACGGCCGACAAGATCATCGCCCGCACGAACTAAGCGCTTCACCGGCCCTCACGCCCGGTCGATCGCGCCGAAGTAGGCCCCCACCTCGGCCCGCATCCCGCCGAGCGAGGCTTCCATGCGCTCCGCCTGCTTGCGCATCCACGCGCGGTGCTCCGACGCCATTGCGCTCACGTGGATCGGGTGCCCCCACAGCACCACCGTCCCGCCCTTCTGCAACTGCGCCGTCACGTCCGCCAGCAGCCGCCCATCCCCGCCCAGGTACTCGTAATACGGGATCATCAGCAGGTTGTTGTTCGCCTTCGTGCCGCGCCCCTGCCCGTGGTCCACAAACTGGCAGATCATCTGGCTCGGGTGCACCATGTGCGCCTCGGGCAGCGGCATGATGTCCCGCGTCCCCGCCAGGTACTGCGCGTTGAGGAACGTATCAAACTCCACGCGCCGCCCGCCCATCCAGCGCATCGTGTTGAACAGGTCGATCGGCCTGTTGTTGGCCCGCACGAACTGCGCATCAAACATCAGCTCAAAGGTCCGGCACAGCCGATCGCTCTCCTTCGTCCCGCCGCCCGCGTGATACGCAATCCCGAGGTACTCCACCTTCCGTGCCTGGATCTCCCGGTACCGCTCTTCCAGCACGTCCGGCCGCAGCAGCAGCGCATCAAAGTCGTGCAGCATCGCGTAGCGTGTTGTCGTGTTCGCGATGCCCACGCACCACGAGAGCCACGCGTACACCCAGCCCCAGTCGATCTTCCGCGTCACCGCCCGCTGCTTTTCGGTGTAGTGGATCACGCGCACCGGCAGCCCCGGGGCCACTTCCCGCGCCCGCTCCACCACATTGAAGCCCACCTCTTCCTCACTCCCATCGATCGTCAGGATCACCTCGCGCAGGTTCGCCCGCTCCTGCCGCGCCAGCGCCGTCAGATTCGCCATCAGCAGCCCGCCCAACTTCCGATTACACCCCACCAGCACCGTGTACCCCGGCTGCGGATCGGCCATCGCCTCCCACGACGCCAGCGGCGCAATCACCGCCCCCATCGCGCGACGCGCGAAGGCTTTGCGGACGTACTGAATGACGGTGTGCTCTCCCATGCGGGGGGGAGGATATCGGCTGTTTCTCCCCTTGGATTGTGCCACGACACACTTCGGCAACAATCACACGAACCCGGAGGCTCCCATGGGCATGTACCTGGTCCTAAAAACCGCGAGTGACAGCACCATCCAGCGACTGCTCGCAGACCCGCAGTCCATCGAGACGTTCCTCTACCCCGAAGAACCCGACGACGACGATGCCCCAACCGACGAAGGCATTGAAACAGACCTC
>DATAKA010000155.1:0-10997 GCA_036261855.1 Phycisphaerales bacterium
GCCACCATTGCGTCACTCGCCACGGCGAGCAGCACCACAAGCAGCACGTACGGCAGGCCGTACAGCACATCGACGATGCGCATCATGATGCCGTCCACGCGCCCGCCCGCGTACCCGGCGACCGCCCCGTAGAGGGTGCCGATGCACACCGAGAGTGCCGCCGCGGCGAGGCCAATCGAGAGAGATATGCCGCCGCCCGCGACCAGGCGGGTAAGCATGTCGCGCCCGAGCGCATCAGTTCCCAGCCAGGTCTTGGGCCACATCTTGCGGAGTTCGCCCAGTTCCTTGTTTGCAAGCACCTGCTCGCGGTCCATCTGCCGGCCCTGAGCGACCGTGTCGATGTACTCGTCCGGCAAGGTTGCGTTCATCCGCTGGGCCTGGCCCTCGGAAGGCGTGACCCATAGCGGTGGGAACCTGCCCTCGCTGGGTGTGCCCGCGTTGAACCGCGGTACGCCGTCCACACGCCCCATGGTCCAGGGCAGGGAACCCATACACAACACAAGCATGGCCGCGAGGAACGAAAGCCCAAGGATGCCGGCGATGCTCCTGGTCAGCGGGTTGCGGCGCACCGCGACCGGCGCCATGATCGCCGGGATGGACGACTCGGGTTGTGAACTGCGTTTGCGGAACACGCCCGCAAAGGTACACGCCCCCGGCGCAGCGGGCTTGTCATGCGGCCACGACCGGTGCGACCACCACCCGAGGGGCAGCCATCTTGGCCCGCCGGGCCTGGCGCCACTTCCGGATGGAGTACAGCGTCATGAACAGCACAAGGCCCAGGAGCAGGAGGGCCACGATGGGCACAAGGATCGCGAAGGCCGCGATGAGCACCGCGCCGATGTTCTCCACCGTCGCCACGATGGGGTTGGCGAAGCCGCCGGTGGCCGCGAGAGAGAGACCGCGGAGCACAATGGTGCCCGTCTGTACCAAGCCCGCCACGCCTCCGCCGGCCACGATGCCGACCATCCACGTCATCCACGGGTCCATGCCCGTGACCTGAGACGCCACCGCCAGCGTGCCGGCCGTGACGGAGCAGGGGACGGCGAGCGAGTCGAGCGCGTGGTCCAGCCACGGCCAGTAGAACGCGGTTATCTCCACCACGCTCGCAACGCCGAACGAAACCAGGGCGGGCGTCGAGGTGAGCCAACCAAACTGGCTTCCAAGCGTCACGAGGCCCACCTTGCCGGCGATGCTGAGGATGAGCATGGGCACGAAGACCCGCAGGCCGCACGCCGCGGCGAGTGATACGCCGCCGATGACGGCGACCAGGGTGGTCAGGGCTTCCGCGGCTGTAAAGTTCATCGGCCAACTCCTCTGGGTGGGCACCTGTCGGCCTGCGCGCACCAGCCGCGCCGCCAGCAGATTGTTCGGAAGCCCGGCCCGGTGGTTTCACGGTTCGCGGCCAAGCCAGCGAGGGCCTAGAAAAAACCGCCCCGCCCCGCTTTGAAGCCGGTCTTTACCCGAATAATCGTGGAATGCTCGCCCCGCGGGACACCACGCCCCTCAAAACCCTTGAGCAATTGCTACCCCCGTCGCTCTCAGCACGGCTGGACGCGCTGGACCTGCTGTCCCGCAAGGTGCTCTCCGGCAAGCTGCCGGGTGAGCGGCGCAGCAAGCGGCGCGGGCGGAGCGTCGAGTTTGACGACTTCCGCCAGTACGTCCCGGGCGACGATCTGCGGCACATTGATTGGAACATCGTCGGGCGGCTCGACCGGCTCTTTGTCAAGCTCTTCCGCGAAGAGGAGGACCTCTCGCTCACGATCGTCGTGGACGCGAGCCCGTCGATGCACGTCGGCGATCCCTCGAAGCTGGTCTACGCGGTGCAGCTCGCCATGGCCCTGGGGTACATCGGGCTCGTGAACCAGAACCGGGTGTCCGCCGCGGCCTTCGGCGCACCGATCACGGACGACGAAGAATCTGGCACCGTTCGTGTGGGCCTTCGGCGATTGGCCCCGATGCGTGGCAGGCTGAACACCCGGCGCCTGGCGGGCTTCCTTCTCTCCACCCTGCACGCAGCGCAGCGGCGTTCGGGCGCTGCGGGACTTGATCCGACCGAGACCTTTGACGATGCGATGCGCACGCTGGCGCGGAGTGAATGCTCGAGCCTGACCACCGGCACCCGCGGCATCACCGTGCTCATCAGCGACTTCCTGCTGCCCGAGCCGCCCGCGTCGCTCCGGTTCATCGCGGGCTCCCCAACGCTCGACACCTACGCGGTGCAGGTGCTGTCGCCAGGGGAACTGGACCCGGCCGTCCTGACCGACGACGGGCTCGTGGGCGACCTGCGCCTGACCGACATGGAGACCGGGCGGGCGCAGGAAGTCACCGTGACCCCCGCGACCATCGCCATGTACAAACGGAATCTCAACCAGTCGATCGCCGCGCTGAAGTCACGCTGCGCGGGCTATGGGATCGCGCACAGCCTCATCAGCACGTCCACTGATGTCGAGCAGGTGATCACCGGCACGATGCGGCGCGGCGGGATGCTGCGGTAACACACAATATTGAGTTGCATTGCTGGTTCAGTTCGTGCGGTTTGTGCGCAGCGCCCAGCACCGCGCCGCAAGGCCCTGCGCCATCCGATTGCGCATGTTGTTTCATGACAATGATATAACAACTTACTACGCAGTAATCAGGCAATTGAACCACACACGGTCCATTCGGCCACCCATTCTCGTGTAGGCTGCGCACAGAAAGGGGATCGCATGCACACCAGGCACTTCATGCTCAGCGTCGTCGGGCTCGTCGCACTCTTCGCTCGCACTTCGATGGCAAACACTGAGGAGGACACGAGCCGCACGCTCGAGTTCATCGATGTGAATGGATGGAGCTATTACCCGGCGACGAACGAGGGGCTGGTCGTGGGCTTTCTGTCGGTAGCCCCGAGTTCCGTCCCAGCGACTTCGCTGAAGTACGTGTGGTGGCCGCGGAACGAAGGCGGATCGTTCGACATGAAGGCCGTCGACGCGTCGTCTGTACACGACGCAATCTGCGAAGTCCAAGCCAGCGACGGGCTGGCACAGTTCCTGCAGCACGGGCTGGCCGATGCGGTCGCGCAGCCGTGCAATGGCTGCGATAGCACTTCCTCGTCGCAGTCGGTAGGCATCATGGAGACCGACAACGGGCTGCTGCTTGACGATCCCTTCCAGGCGGTTGCGCCCGTGCTCACTCCGGAAGAGATCGAACTGGCCGTGACACTCGGGGCAGCCGGCGCGGCATCGCTCTCGCAGCTTGATGTGTCGCCCTCGATGACTGGCGTGTCCGGTGAATCGCTGGCGGACGACCTCTTGAAGTGGATGGCGCAGACCACGGAAGGCTTCGCGGCTGGCGACTGGGACGCGCCGGGCGGTTTCCCCGATGCACCCGTCGCGCTTATGAGCAACTGCTCAACGGTCTCGGTATACAGCTGGACAACAGCAACAACGTGCGCGGGCGGTGGGTGCCGGTACACCGGCACGAGGATGGACATCACCTGTTGCCAGGTCGGTGGCACCACAACCTGCACGACAACGACCGCCGCGGCTGGACGCACGTGCCCGGGCGCGTGTAGCAGCCCGCCCCGCCCGACGTGCCGCTGAGCCCTACGCTACGGTCCGATATCCATCCTCGGATTGCCCACGGGTGGTTAATCCCTCGCCTCACACGGCCAATGCCGTTGCGTCCGATCCGATGACATCGTTAGACTGGCTCTTGCCCACAAGAGGAGGCGGCATGTCTTCCCATCCCGCAACGCACGCAACAGCGGCGGTTGATGACATAACAAGACCGCTGCAGTTAGACGCCGCGCCCCGTCCTGCCACTACCGCGCTGAAGTGGGCGTTCTATGGATTGAGCATTCTTGTACTCGCACGACTGGTAGATACGTTCGTGCTTTTCCTCATCCAGCACACGCACTTCCTGGATGGTGCAAGGCGTGCAGCGTCAGAAGCGATGGCCGCGTCCTATTGGGGTGGCGGCGTGCCGAGTTCCTTCTTCTACGCGACCACCGAAAGCCCGGTCCCATTCGCTGCCTCGCTGCAAGCACCTATCTGCGTTTCGCCGGCGCAGGGCGACCTGGGAACGTCATGGCAAGCAGTGGTTGCCGCCGGGACGCTTCAGGACGGCGAGTTTGTTGTCCGCGCCGTGTGCGTGCTCTTTGGCGGCCTGGGCGTGTTCCTGCTCACCATGAAGTCGATGTTTGCCACGCAGCGTGCCGCTCTTGGGCTCACCCACCCAACCACCCTCGCCGGTGGTTTTTTTACCTCTGTGCTTTTGTCGCTCATTTCGACGGTGGTCATTGGTGTGTACTCGGTGGCGCAGCACGTGTGGGCGGGCACGTTCCTGAACGCGTCTGATGCGCATATGCGGCTGCTGTGGGACGGGGGTGCGAGCACGCAGTATCCGCTTTGGATCGAACTGTCTCCGTCTGCGGTACGGGCCGGCACGGCGTGCATGTATGCCACCATCGGGCTTCTGTTGCTCGGTGGGGTGTTTGTGCTTTGGAATCCGGTGCTCACGGGGATCATGCGGAAGACATCCCCGGGCACGACGTCTCCGGGCGAGGATGTCCCGTGCCTCAACTGCGGGTACATCCACCCCAGCGCTGCTGGCTGTTGCCCCGAGTGTGGCGGTGACGGAAGCAGTATCGATGCGTTCGCGCGGCTGCGGGGCACCGCCCTGCACTCGGTTGCCAAACGCGGCAGGTGGCTCATCGCTGCGGGTGCCGCCACTCTGCTGGCAGCGGTGCTCATGCCCGGCATCGTGGGCACGTTCCGTGGCCTCGTGCACGGGTGATCCTGCACGTCCGGTGAGCGTCACTCTTCATAGCCAAGATACTCGCGCATGAAGCGGTCGTACTTCTCCGCATCGTCATCGCGGGAGAGGTCCAGCCGCATCTCGTTGATCACCTTGGTGCCCTGTCGGATCCACTCATCCCACGTCTGTGCGGAGATGTTGTCGAAAATCCACTGCCCCAGCGGACCCTTGAAAGGCGGGCGGGGGAGTTGATGGCCCGGGCGACCGGTGCGCTTGCAGATGAACGAACCCGTCGGCGCTTCCTCCACCGGCGCGGCGGAGGCAACCTGGGGCACGGGCAGGCCCAGCTTGGTGAGCAGCTCGGCCATGCCCTTGGCGGGCATGCGGTCGCCGCGTTTGGTGGCCTCGGCAAAGCCGTGGGTGAGCACCTCCCCGGCCTTGTCCTTCTGGCCCGCCTCGATCAGCGATTGGCCGGCCATCTGAAAGGCCTTGGTGAAAGCCGGGTTGATCTCAACGCTGCGTAGAAAGGCGTTGGCCGCGTCGGCGTGGCGGCCGGCCTGTGCGTACGCACCGCCCAGGCTGAACCATGCCATGTCGTTGTTGGGGTCCGCCTCGGGGCGGACCATGGTCTCAAACTGAGCAATGCGCCGCTGGATGGCTTCCGTATCCATGGACAATCGTAAGCGAACCGCGGCGTGGTTCCGCGTGCATGCAAACAACAAACCCACGGGCAGGGCCCGTGGGTTTGGGTGTGTAAAACACTGTACTACCTTCAGGCCTTCGCGGTTTCCTTGCGGAGCTTCGCGGCGAACGCCGTGCGCTTGTCGGCCTTGCGGCGGCGCGTGCTGGGCTTGCCGCCGATCTCAGGGCCGTCCTCGTTGCCGACGAACTGCAGGAGGCAGAGCTCGGTGCCGTCACCGATGCGGTGCTTGCCGAGCTTGACGATGCGGGTGTAGCCGCCCGCACGCTCCGCGAAGCGGGGCGCGACGTGGTCGAAGATGTGCTTGACGACCTTGGGGGCCTTGCGGAGCTCGCCGTAGCGGTTGCGCTCGACCTCGCCGGTTGCGGGGATGTCAAAGAAGCCCGATGCGCGGTCGCGGAGGGCGTTGACCTTTTCCTTTTCCTGCTCGCTGGCGTTCTTGGGCAGGTACATCCAGGAGAAGCCGACGCGGTTGCCGCCGAGCTTGGCGATGACGCGACGACGGGCGGCGAGCGTGCCCGCCTTGGCGTCGGTCACGATCTTCTCGACGAAGGGCTGCAGGGCCTTGGCCTTCTGCAGCGTAGTGACGATCTGACCGTGCTCGAAGAGGCCAGCGGCCATGTTCCGCAGCATCGCGGTGCGGTGCGCGGTTTTCCGACCCAGCCTGTACCCAGCCCTGCCGTGACGCATGACACTTGCTCCCAAGGGGCCCGCATGGGGCACCCTCTAAAAATCCATTCGAACCAATCGAGAACGGGCCTTTGCCAAGCCCGTTCCCGGGAACTTCGATATTAGGCGTCGCGGGAAGCAAATCCCACCCGGACACCGACTTCCGAACCAAAACCAACCATACCGCCGAGTCCCACTTACTCGATGGGGAGCTGGACGGGGGCAACGGTGAAGCCCTCGGGCAGGCTCATGCCCAGGTCCAGGCCGATATCCAGCAGCTTGCGCTTGACCTCGCGGAGGCTGGTGCGGCCGAAGGACCGGAGCTTGAGCAGGTCGCCCTCGGTCTGGATGACCAGCTGGCCGACCGTATCGATCCGGGCGCTCTCCAGACAGTTGCTCGCACGCACCGAGAGCTCCAGCTCGGAGATCGGCATGTTGAGCTTGCGGATGAGTTCCTCGTCAACGCTCGCGGCGGCGGCGGCTTCCTCGCTCACGCGTTCCTCGCCGATGTCGAAGTACTGGACGAAGGGGTTGAGGTGCTTACGGAAGATCTTGGCTGCCTCGACCATCGCCATTTCGGGGGCGACGGTGCCGTTGGTCCAGATTTCCATCGTGAGCTTGTCGTAGTTGGTGCGCTGGCCGACGCGGGTCTCCTCGACCTTGTAGCGGACGCGCTGGACGGGGCTGTAGATCGCGTCGACGTGGATGACGCCGATCTCCTGCTCCTCCTGGCCCGCGTACTGCTCGCTGGCGGGGACGTAGCCGCGGCCCTTGGTCACGACCATTTCCATCTCAAAGTCCACTGCCTCGGTCAGGGTGACCAGGACGAGGTCCTTGTTGAGGATGGAGATGGACGTATCGGCCTGGATCATGTCGGCCGTGACTTCACCGGGGCCACGCGCAGCGACGCGGATGGTCTTCTGCTCGTCGCCTTCCATCTTGACAACGAGGTTCTTGATGTTGAGGACAATGTCAACGACATCCTCCATCGCGCCTTTGAGGGGGCTGAACTCGTGCTGGATGCCCTTGATCTTGATGCTGGAGACGGCGGCGCCCTCGAGGCTGCTCAGCAGCACGCGGCGGAGGCTGTTGCCCACGGTGGTGCCGAAGCCCTTCTCGAAAGGCTCGACGCTGAACTTGCCGTAGACGTCGCTCTTGAAGCGGTGATCGAACGAAACCCGCGTGGGCAGTTCCATGCCACGCCAACGGACGCGCGTTGTCATCGGAGGACTCTCGCTTTTCTCCCGACCAGTGACCGGATCACCTCACCCTTGACCAGCGCTCACAGCAGAATCGGCCAGTCGGGGCGGCCGAAACGCCTTCTTGCACTGCGGGTGCCAGACGCCCGCGGGGGTGACCCCGGCGGGCGAAAAACCACGCAGCACGTTCCCGTGCTGCGTGGGTCAGAGTCAATCAGACGCGGCGGCGCTTGCGGGGGCGGCAACCGTTGTGGGGGACCGGGGTGTGGTCCTCGATGGCGGTGACGCGGAGACCGCTGGCAACGAGGCCGTTGACCGCGCTCTCGCGGCCCGAGCCGGGCCCCTTGATGCGGATCTCGACTTCGCTCATGCCGACCTTGCGGGCCTTGCCGCCGCTGGTCTCAGCGGCGCGGGTAGCGGCGAAGGGGGTGCTCTTGCGGGCGCCCTTGAAGCCCATGGTGCCGGCGGAGTCCCACGCGATGGTCTCGCCGTTCATGTCCGTGATCGTCACGATGGTGTTGTTGCCGGTCGCGTGGATGTGCGCGATGCCGCGCGTGACGTTCTTGCGAATCTTGCCCTTCTTCGACATGCGTGCTCCTTCGGATCAACGGACACGCGTTGTGTCCTACCCGGGGGGTGAAGAACCCGCGGCTCTCGCCGCGGGCTCGATGGATTACTTGGCCTTGACGGACTTCTTGCCGGCGACAGTCTTCTTCTTGCCCTTGCGGGTACGCGCGTTGGACTGCGTGCGCTGGCCGCGGACGGGCAGGCCCTTGCGGTGCCGGTCGCCGCGGTAGGAGCGGATGTCCTTCAGGCGCTGGATGTTCTGCTGCACCTGGCGGCGGAGCGCACCCTCGACGAGGTAGCTGGCGTCGATGAGGGCGTTGATCTGGGCGAGCTTCTGCTCGTCCACCTCGTTCGCGCGCTGGTCCGGGTTCACCCCGGCCTCGGTCAGGATGTCCTTGGCGAACTTGGGGCCAATGCCGTGCACGTACTGCAGGGCGAAGTAGATCTTCTTCTTCTCGGGGATATCGATACCGGCAACGCGTGGCATGGTGTCTGATTTCCTTCTAGGTGGCTTAGCCCTGGACCTGCTTGTGCTTGGGATCGCTCTTGCAGATCACGCGCACCTTGCCCTTGCGGCGGACAATCTGGCACGACCCGCACATCTTCTTGACGCTCGAACGGACCTTCATGGAGCACCTTCCTGTGAACGATCGCACCCGGCCGGCCCAAACGGCCGCCGTGAGCGGGAGGGGATATTAGCCAAACACAACCCCGAAGTCACGCAGCACCGGCACGCTGCTTCGGTGAGTGGACCCATACGAACACCAATCGGCCCGGGAGAAACCGATGGCATTGCCACCCGGGCACTTACATGATCTCCAGCACCGTAAACCGCTTGACGCCCCGGGGGGTGGTGACCCGGACGGTGTCCCCCACCTTGGTCTTCATGAGCGCCTCGCCCAGCGGGCTGGTGACGGTAACCTCGAAGTAGTCACTGGGCATAGTCGGGCTGGCGTCCCCCACCAGTTTGTAGAGGTCTTCGTCGCCGCTGCCCTCTTCACGCAGTTTCACCGTGCAGCCCACAAAGACGGTGTCCGCGAGGGCCTTGCTCATTTTCTCGTCGATTACGGAGATGCCCGAGAGCTTCTCCTGCAGGCGGCGGATCTCCGCCTCGTCCATGCCCTGCTGCTCACGGGCGGCGTGGTAGTCCCCGTTCTCGCGGAGGTCTCCGTGGGCCCTGGCCTCGGCGATGCGCTGCGAAATCGCTGCCCTGTTGGCGACAAGCGCCGCCAGGCGTGCCTCGATCTGTTCCTTTTCTGCCTGCGTGACCATTTCCATCGCACCGCTCCAAAGACTCGTGATCAAAAGAACCCGCCGGGCCCGTGGCTGGGCCCTCGCCATCGGCGACCACATCGCGGGGGCAAAGCCATTATATCAGTCCGTGCGGCACCGATGCCGGCCACGTGACGCTGACCGGTCAAGCAGGTCCGGGCGGCGGCGGTGGCAACGTCCGCGACCTGCCGATCGCACACCCCCACGCGATCGCTGCGACAGCCCACGCCACGCCCACGGCCCACCAGTGCATTGTGGTCACCCTCGCCGCGTCGCCCGTCCACGTGCGGTCCTCGGTCAATTCCCACACTCCCGTGACCGGGGACGTCATCATCCAGCCATCAAAGGACCGGAGCGACTCCGCATCCAAGTCGCCTGCGGCACGCACCGCCGCGGTGAGCAGCCCCCCCACGGCGATGGATACGAACAGCGTCATCATGACCCAGCGCGCGCACGCCGTCCGGCCCCCGGCAAAGAACCACGTGAGAGCGCCGGCAGCGGTGAGCGTCCACGCCATGAACCACAAAGCCACGCACGCGCTCACTTCCCAAGGCCACGCCGCCATCCACGGGAATGACTGGGGCCAGATGATCGCCTGGAGCGGCACCAGCACCGCGAGCGCATCAACAAGGAACGCACCCGCGGGCCTCCGGGGCGGCGTCTGGCTCAGCCGGAGCATCGGCCACAGCACTACGCACCCAACCATCACGATGAGCAGAAGGCGGCGCGCTGCGGGGCGGTAGACATCGGTCGCGAGCAGGCCCAGCATGCCGACGCCGCCCAGTGTGATCGCGATGGACGCGAGCAGCAACGCAACCCAGAACGCAATGAACGTGCGTGGTTCGCCCCGGCGGTGGGCAAAGGGATCGCTGGATAGATGGGCGGGCTCGGCCACACCTGATCATTCGCAGGGTTCGGGCGTTAGCGCGTCGGGGCCTTCTGCTCCTCGGCGGCCGCCAGGGCCTGGGCCGTCGCCGAGATATCAAACTGCAGCTTCGTGCTGTTCACGTAGATCATCGGGAAGCCCGCGTCGATGCGCCGGTGCTTCTCGAAGAGCTCGCCCATGTGGGCGAGTTTCTGGGCGCTGCTCACCTCACCGAGCAGCGGCTTGGTGACGCGGCCGCCCCAGACGACGCGGGTGCCAAAGACCGTCGTGAGGACAAGCGACTTGTCGTGCACGAACTTCGATGCGTCCACACCCGCCACCTGCGAGCCCCACGGCTGGCGCAGCAGGAGTTGGAGGAGTTCGAGGCTCGCCGCCATGTCCTCACCGGCCCAGGCGGTCGTGCAATCGACCGTTCCGTCCGCCAGCATCGGTGCCGGCATCGCCGGGTTCTCAATCACAGGGAACTTCGCCTGCCCCGCGGGCATGGTCACCGGCATCGGCGCACCTTCCCACGAGATGAGCTGATCCAGGCCGCCCCGGCGGACCACCGCGGCGGGCACGCGCCACTGACCATCGACAATGATCGAGTTGTTCATGCCTCGCCGGACGACGGGCGGCCCTGTAAACCACCCCGATTCGGCGAGGCTCTGACCGACGCGGGAGAGGCTGGCGCCCGACAGGTCCGGCGCACCATTTGCTAATGCGTGGCGCGCGCGGTCCAGCAGCGCATCACGCTGCTGCTCGGGCACCCACGTCACGGCGGGCTTGCCTTCCGCTGGCCTCACCTTGGGCCACTGGACGACGATGGTCGGCGCGGGCACGGGCTGGGACACGGCAACCAGCCGCTCCAACGGGCGCATCCCCACCGCAAGCACCACAAGCAACCCCACCACGACCACGATGGTGAGGAACGTGCCCAGGTACGTCAGGAACAATCGCCACGCGAACGGCGAGGCTGGAGCTGTGGAAG
>DATAKA010000166.1:0-25052 GCA_036261855.1 Phycisphaerales bacterium
CCAAGCTCTACCCGGGCTACGCCTTCGTCGAGATGCGTCTCGAGCCCGACGGCCGCATCCCCCAGGACGTGTTCTTCCTCATCAAGGAGACCACGGGCGTGGGCGACTTCGTCGGCACCGCCGGCCGCCCCACGCCCATGAAGGACCACGAGATCGAGAAGATGCTCAAGGACTCGCGCAAGCCCGAGGACGAGCCGAGTGTCAAGCTCGTGTTCAGCAAGGGCGAGCACGTGATGATCAAGGAAGGCCCGTTCCAGAGCTACGAGGGCACCGTGGACGAGGTCTTCCCGGACAAGGGCATCGTGCGCGTGCTCGTCACGATCTTCGGCCGACAGGCGCCGATCGACCTGGAGGAGTGGCAGATCGGCAAGGCGGAGAAGGTGTAAGGTCGCCACCCGCCGGTTCTGTGCTGTCCAAGGGCGTGCGAGGGCACGCCCTTTTTTGTTCCCGGACGCTCGCCCCCTTGAACAACCTGTCGGCAGGGCTGTTTCCACCGGGGCCGGTGGGCAAACTTTGCGTGGTCCACACGGACGGTCCGGCCCCGCGCTCTATACTTTGCCGTGCTGGAGGAGAGAGACCCCGCCCAGCATGCATGACGGTTGGCCGACGGAGCCGGGTTCCGCGGGCTGTGGTTCCATCCACAGCCGGCAGGGCGGCGACGGGAGCGCTGTCGTGGTTGTTCCCGGCGGGCCCGGTGGACCGAGCCCGCACCACCGCAGAGAGACTTGAGGAGACGAGACATGAAGACGTTCGCACTTGTTGTTGCCGCCCTCGCGGGTTCGGCCTCCACGACCCTGGGCGCCCTGAGCTTCACGGGCCCCGCCCTGAGCGAGAACTTCGACGGCCTGCCCGCCGCCAACGTCGCCGGCGCGTTCAGCGCGACCATCGGCCTGCACAACGCCGTCCCGAGCCTGCCCGAGTGGTTCGCGACCAAGATCGCGGGCACCGGCACGACCGCGACCGCGCTGACCGCCAGCGACGGATCCAGCAACAGCGGCGCGATGTTCTCGTACGCCGCGACGGCCTCCCCCGCGGACCGCGCCCTCGGCACGCTCGCCTCCGGCAGCAACGTGTTCGCGTTCGGCACCGAGATCGTGAACAACACCGGCGGCCTGCTCACCGAGATCACCATCTCCTTCGACCGCGAGCAGTACCGCTCCTCCACCACCACGCAGAACGTGCTGAACTTCGCCTACGGCTTCTCCGGCGGCGCGGTGACCAGCAGCAACTACCTGAGCGACGCCGGCATGACCGCCGACGCCACCGGCAACGTCGTTGGTGACGCGGCCGTCGCCACCAACGGCGTGCTCGTGCCCCCCACGACCGCCGCCGTCAGCTTCACGATCACGGGCCTCTCCTGGGGTGCGGGCCAGAGCCTGTTCATCCGCTGGAGCGACACCAACGACTTCGGCAACGATGCCGGCCTCGCGATCGACAACTTCACCTTCAACGCCGTCCCCACGCCCGGCAGCCTCGCGCTGCTCGGCCTGGGTGGGCTGGTGGCTTCCCGCCGCCGCCGCGCCTGAGCCCGGCCGGTTGAATATCCAACCCGCGGGCGGGCGCATCAGCGCCCGCCCGCTGTGTTTTTGGGGCGTTTGGGGCGTGCCCGCCGCCGTCCTAATGTGTGTCCCTTCGCCCCTGTCTTCGGGCCGCGGCATCCAAGGCTGGCGCGGCCGTTTGGTCCTTTCTTCCTTGGCTTTTCCCCTGAGGTTCCCATGACGTCCTGGCTGCGTGTGGTTGATGCGTTGAAGGCTCCCGTCGGCACGGCGGTGACCGTGAAGGGGTGGCTGCGCACCCGGCGCGACAGCAAGGCCGAGGGCGGGCTCTCGTTCCTGAACGTCCACGACGGCACGTGCTTCGACGCCATCCAGGTGGTGTGCACGGGCGCTCTGCCCAACTACCAGTCCGAAGTCACGAAGCTCACCACGCACTGCGCGGTGGAGTGCACGGGCGTGATCGTCGAGACGCCCAAGGGCGGGCGCGAGATCCAGGCCGACCCCGCGAAGGGCGGGGGCGTGAAGGTGGTGGGCTGGGTGGAAAACCCCGACCACTACCCGATCCAGCCCAAGCCGCACACCATGGAGTTCCTGCGGGAACAGGCCCACCTGCGCAGCCGGACCAACACATTCGGCGCAGTGGCCCGCATCCGGCATTGCCTATCGATGGCGATGCACGACTTCTACCACCAGCGCGGCTTCTTCTACGTGCACACGCCCATCATCACCGCCAGCGACTGCGAGGGCGCGGGGCAGATGTTCAGGGTGAGCACGCTGGATATGTGCAACCTGCCGCGGGGCGAGGCGAGAGACGAAGAGACGAAGAGACGGAGAGACGAGGTGCAGGCCGCCCCTGCTTCAACTCCGTCTCTTCGGAACTCCGTCTCTTCGTCTCTTCCGATTGACTACTCCAAAGACTTCTTCGGCAAAGAAGCCCACCTCACCGTCTCCGGCCAGCTCAACGTCGAGACGTACTGCATGGCGTTGTCGCGCGTGTACACGTTCGGGCCGACGTTCCGGGCGGAGAACAGCAACACGAGCCGCCATCTGGCCGAGTTCTGGATGATCGAGCCGGAGATCGCCTTCGCGAACCTGTCGGACGACGCCGACCTTGCCGAGGCGTTCATCAAGCACCTCATCAACGCGTGCCTGACGCAGCGCGCCGACGACATGAAGTTCTTCGACGAGCGCATCGAGAAGGGGCTGCTGCAGCGGCTGAACCACGTGCTGGCGTCGCCGTTCCGGCGCTTGCCCTACACCGAGGCGATCAAGATCCTGGAGAAGGCGATCGCGGGCGGGAAGAAGTTCGAGTACCCCGTCAGGTGGGGCACGGACCTGCAGAGCGAGCACGAGCGGTTCCTGACCGAGGAGCACTTCAAGCAGCCCGTGATCCTGATGAACTACCCCAAGCAGATCAAGGCGTTCTACATGCGCATGAACGACCCCGGCACCGACGGCGCGCCCGGCGACACCGTGGCCGCGATGGACGTGCTGGTGCCCGGCGTGGGCGAAATCATCGGCGGCAGCCAGCGTGAAGAACGCCTCGACGTGCTCGATGCCCGCATCGACGAGATGGGCCTGCCCAAGGCCAACTACTGGTGGTACCGCGACCTCCGCCGCTACGGCACGGTCCCGCACGCTGGGTTTGGGCTCGGGTTCGAGCGCGCCATGATGTTCATCACGGGGATGCAGAACGTGCGGGACGTGATCCCGTTCCCCAGGACGCCCGGGTCCGCAGAGTTCTAGCCTCTGTGCGGTGGGCGGTCACCGCGCGGAGGCAGGGCATTCACCACAGAGAACACAGAGAGCACCGAGGGAGGCAGGAGAGAGAAGCGGCAGCGCCCGTGTGTGTACGCTTCCCTCATGCGGCCACATCCACGCATCCGCAAGATCGTCAAGTGGGGCGGGGCGATTGTTGCGGTCGTGCTCACCATCACGATCGTCGCTTCGTGGCGCGTGACGTTCAGTCGTTCCTCCAATGCCAAGCTCAGCACGAGTGGTGTTGTGATCGAGCGAGGAGTGCTGAAGATCTACCGGGTGAACTGGGCGGACCTGCCCAACGACGGCACCTACCCGATTGGCGATGATGGCCTGATCTTGCCCGATGGGCGGCCGCTGCCGTGGTCATTGAAGTACGGGTCAACCGGACGAGCGTCCTTCGAACATCGGCTCTGGATTCCCGCTCTTGTCGCCACACTCTTATCCGCCCTGGCCTGGCGTCTCGACACCATCGCCACGCGCCGCGCGCGTGAAGGCGCGTGCCCGAAATGCTCGTACGACCGCGCCGGCCTCGCCGCCGCCGCGCCGTGCCCCGAGTGCGGCGCGTCCGCACGCACTGCCTGAAAGGGAAGGGGGTGCCGGGGGAAACCGTTCTAGGTTTCCCCGGCGTCTGGAGCCATTGCTGTTGCCGGGGAAGGGCTCCGAGCCGCCCTTCCCCCGGCACCCCCATCCCGCGTTGTGCGGGCCGGGTGCGTGTGCGCGGATGCGTGGGCTCCGCAGGTGATCGCCGGGCCCGCGGAGAATGTCCGCTCGCACCCGTCAACGTTTCTCGGGGTCCAGCGGACCATCCACGGGCCTCCGTGCATGCTCGCCGGGCTTGCGTGAACCATCGCCGGGGCTCCGTGGAGGATCGACGGGCCTCCGTGGAACATCCACTCCGCCTCACGCTGCGCGCGTCGAGCCCGACGGACGTTCCGGACGGTTCGCCGCGGGGGCCGTGGGGGTTGATGTGACGTGTGTTGGGCCACGCGGCTCAAGTGGCGGGCCGCACGTGCCGACGATCGGGGCGGCCGCGCGGTGTGTGGGGGTCCACGCACCACCCGCGCGGGCCCGGAGACCAGCCCCATGCCCGCACGCGACATCCCACGGAAGGACGCCGACTTCTCCGCCTTCATGAGCAACTTCTTCGAGGGCGTCAAGGCCTGGTTCGATGCCCAGGGGCTGGACCCCTCGCAGTACGCGCCGCTCACCGAGGCCCTAACAGCGTGGAACGCGGCCTACCCCGCGCACGTTGCCGCGCAGGCCGCCGCGCGTTCGGCCACGACGACGAAGGATGAGGCCCGGCAGGCGCTTGAGTCCGCCGCGCGCCCGCTCGCCCGGTTCATCCAGGCGTACCCCACCACGACCGACAGCGACCGCGCGATGATCGGCATCACCGTCCGCGACCCGCACCGCACCACCCCCACGCCGCCGCGCACCCGCCCCACCGCCGTGGTCGAATCCCAGGGCCGCCTCACGCACACGCTGCGCGTGACGGACGAGTCCACGCCCACGCGCCGCGCCCGCCCGCCGCACACGATCGGCGCCGAGGTGTGGGTGACGCTCGTGGACCCCCACACGCCGCCCCCCACCGACCCCGACCTCTTCCGCTACCTCACCACCGCCGCCCGCCCCACGCTCACCACGCAGTTCCGCCCCGAGGACGGCGGCAAGACCGCGGTGTACCTCCTCCGCTGGACCAACACCCGCGGCGAACGCGGGGCTTGGAGCGACCCGCACACGGCGACGGTGGCGGCGTAAGACCCCGCTGCGCGGCGAATGCCAAAGGCAGTTCAGCACAGAGGCACAGAGAGCACGGAGAAAGGCAGGAGAGGGGCGGGAAAGGGAAACCGGTCCGAGCGGCAGCGCGCGCTCCAAAGCCCCGGAAGGGTGCAGGGGTGTCGCCACGGGTGGAACGGCGCGGCCGCGCAGCGGACCGACCAGCAACCCGTGGGAGGTGTCACCCCCGCGTGAGTGTGATATGCGCTTGGGGCAGATGACGGATGGGTGAGTACCGCGGCGGTGTGGTGTGGGGCCCCTGGTTGGGTTCCCGTGTCTGAGGCCGCGAGGGAGTGTGCGTGATGGAAGTGCGTGACGGTGGCAGCGTGGTCCGCGGGGCGGCGTGGCGGGGCTGGGGGAAGCGCGTGACGGCGGCCGCGTTCTGGTTCTTCCTTGTCAAGGGGCTCGCGTGGCTGGCGGTGCCGGCGGTGGTGGCGTATTACGCGGGGACGTGAGGCGACGGCATCACCCGCGCTCCATCGCGGGGCGCAGGCGGGGGCGAACGGCAGCGCGTACTACTTGTACTGGACCCCGAGCTGCTGGCACAGCCACGCCGCGACGTCCACGGTCTGCTCGATGCGGGCGTTCAAGGGCGTGCCCGCGCCGTGGCCGGTGTTGGCGCTGGTGCGGAGGAGGGCGGGGTTGTTGGTGCTCTGGATGAGCGCCGTCATCTTGCGGCTCTGCATGGGGTCCACGCGCGGGTCATTCGCGCCCGTCAGGAAGAGCACCGGCGGGTACTGCGTGCCGGGCTTCACGTTGTGGTAGGGGGAGTAGGCGTAGAGGGCCTTGAAGTGGTCGGGGTTGGTGACCGTGCCGAACTCGGGGATGTTGAACGCGCCGTTGGCGGAGAGCTCTACGCGCAGCATGTCGTAGATGCCCACATGGCTGACGACACACTTGAAGAGGTCGGGCCGCTGGGTCATCGCGGCCCCCATGAGGAGGCCGCCGTTGCTGCCGCCCTCGATCGCGAGGCGGTCCTTGGTGGTGTACTTCCGGGTGATGAGGTGCTCGGCGCACGCGAGGAAGTCGTCGAAGACGTTCTGCTTCTTGGTGAGGTTGCCACTGAGGTGCCAGGACTCGCCGTACTCGCCTCCGCCGCGGAGGTTGGCTTCGGCGAGGACGAAGCCCTGCTCGAGGAGCAGGATGTCCCGCAGGGAGAAGCCGGGGGTGATGTTGACGCCGTAGCCGCCGTACCCGGTCAGCAGCGTGGGGTGGTTGGCGGAGAGTGCGAGGCCCTTCTTGCAGAGGATGTTGACGGGGACCTTGGTGCCGTCCTTGCTCGTCGCGAACTCGCGGCGGACTTCG
Organism: Phycisphaerales bacterium; assembly: GCA_036261855.1. Classification (GTDB taxonomy): domain Bacteria; phylum Planctomycetota; class Phycisphaerae; order Phycisphaerales; family UBA1924; genus BJHL01. Next base: position 6,339 of record DATAKA010000166.1, read on the forward strand.
TACCCGGAGGTGTTCACGAAGTCGTACTTCGTCGAGAAGCGGGTCTCCTCGGTCTTGGCGGGGTTGGCGAGCTTGCCGTCGTGCACGGCCTGGCCGGGCGTGAAGACCTTCCATGTAGTGGGCTGGAGGTACGAGGCGTTGGCGAAGAGGACGCTGTCGCCCTGGAGGTGCGTGGTGCCGCTGACGGTGGACACGGGCAGCAGGTCCGGGCCCTGCATGGGCTTGCCGTCCTTGGCGAAGACGCGCAGTTCGCTGGGGCCGCCAGTCTGGTAGGTCAGGTAGATGGCATTGGGCGTGATGCGCAGGACGCTTGGGTCAAAGAAGTCGTTGACGATGGTGTCCTGCCCTTCGGGCACGACCTGCTCGACGACGCTCAGGCGCGTCTCGACCAGCGGCGTGCGGAGGAGCTTGCCGCGGAGGGCGTCCTTGCGGCTGACCCAGTAGACCGATCCGTCGTTGCCGATCGCGGCCTGCACAACGCGGTCTTCGTACCTGGTCATCTGGACCCAGCCACCGGTGGAGGCCTCGTTGGGCGGGGTCTTCAGGAAGTGCATGAACTCGCCGCCGTCGCCGTTCTGGACGCTCGCCAGAACCCACTCCGCGCCGCGGCCGCCGGTGCCCGTCTCCAGCATGATCTCGGCGATGCGGGGGAACTCCTTGCCGACCTCGTAGCGGTCGGTCGCTGGATCGGCGTTGAGCTCGTGGTAGTAGACCTGAACGTAGAAGTTGAGGTCGCCTTCGGGGCGCTCGCCCTCGCGCGGGTAGCGGGTGTAGTAAAAGCCGCTGCCGTCCGCGGCCCACGCGAGCGAGCCGCCGGCGGTGCCGCCCTGGACGCGGGGCACGATCTGGCCGACACGCGCGCCGGAGCGGACGTCGAGGACGTGGACGTCGCCCATCTCGCTGCCGCCGGTGCTGAGGGAGACGGCGACGTAGCGGCCATCGTGGCTCGGCACAAACCAATCGACGGTCGTGGAGTGCGTGGGGTCGCTGGTGTTGACGTCGAGCAGGACGCGCTCGGGGATGAGCGAGGCGTCGGGCCAGGACATCATGACCAGGAACGGCTGCTGGTTCGGGGGCTGGCGCTTCAGGGCGAAGAGGTACGGGCCGCGGCACTCGAAAGAGCCGTACGACGGGACCTCGGCGGAGAGGAGTTGCGTCGCGCGGGCGCGGATGGCCTCGACGTTGGGGAGGGCGTCAAGGACGCTTCGGGTGTAGGTGTTCTGGGCGTCCGACCAGGCCTTGACGGCGGGGTCATCCCAGTTTTCCAGCCAGCGGTAAGGATCGGTGACTTTGACGCCGTGGTAGGTGTCGGCGACGGGGGCGGTGCGGGTGGTGGGCACCGGAGCGGCCACGGCTTGGACGGCAGGAGTGGATTGGGCCGGGGATTGGGCGCGGGGGGCATCCGGGGCGGGGGCAGGGGCGGGCTTGGTGGAGCAGCCGGCGGACACAAGTGCCGCGGCGACAGCGGAGAACGCGAAGAGTGGCCATTGACGCATGGGGTGCCTCCTGGGAGCGTGGGCATGGTACCGCTTTCCGGCCCGGGCTCCTGACGAGCCAACAATTGGACATGATTGTCTTTTATTTGACTGCCGTGAGGGGGAGACGCCGCATCTAGGGATGGCGGGCCACTGCCTCTGGGCAGCCAGTGTGGGCCCCGCGTGCAAGGAGCCGTGTATGAAGACTGTTGCGTCCCGCTGTGCGTGCGCAGCGATGTGTGTTGCCGCCGGACTTGGAGTGTCTGCGTCGCCCGTCAGGGCGGATGTGCCCGTGAGTGAGCGTGGGCTCTTGCCGGGGGACCTTGGGGTGCTCCCGGCGACGAATTCGCAGTCGGACCTGGTCATTGCGAAGGGCGCGGACACCTATCTGGTGGCATGGACGGACTCCCGTGGGCGGAGCAGCGGCAGCCAGACAGTGCAGGGAGACACGGACATCTTCGGGGTGCGCGTGGACGCCGATGGGAACGCGCTGGACGCCGTGCCCTTCCTGATCGCGGGTGGGATGGGGTATCAGCAGCGGCCGAAGGTGGCGTGGAACGGGGAGAACTGGCTGGTGATGTTCGAGTCTCAGGACCCGACGACGCCGCCGGTGACGTACTTCGAGACGCGGGTGCGGTTCGTGCGGGTTTCCGCCGCGGGGCACGCGCTGGACAGCGTGCCGATGTCGCTGCCGCCGGTGCAGTTTGAGCCCAGCACCATCGGGCTCACGGTCTCGGGCGTGAACGGGCAGTGGCTCATCGCGCGGTGCGTGTACCACAACGACGGGTACGGGACGTACCTCGCGGGGCAGCGCGTCAGCGGGGCGGGGCAGCTCCTGGACCAGACGCCGGTGATGATGAATGACTGGGTGTACGGGCCGCTGCAGATCCTGGCCAGCAACGGGGAGTATCTGGCGGTGGGGCCGGACTGGAACAACTCTTCGACGCTCAAGGCCCGGCGCATCGGCGCGAACCTACAGCCGCTTGCGCCGTCGTTCAACCTGCCCGCAAACACGCAGTCCATCGCGGGCAACGGGGTAGGTGAGTACTACGTCACGTGGATCCCGGACTTTGTCAACGTGTTCGGTTCCCGGATGACGAGCACGGGGACGCTGCTGACGCCGGGGGGAACGCTGCTGGTGGACAACCCCTATTGGGGTATCAAGATGACGCACGATGGCACCAACTGGTGGCTCGCGCGGACCGCGGCGGACATGGCGTACACCCTGCGCATCAGCCCGGCGGGCACGCTCCTGGACCCGGTCGGCGGTGTGCAGCTACCGATCATTGTGACTGGCACGGCGAACGCGCTCTATGACAGCAGCCTGGCGCCCCGCGCGGCGGGCGGGGTGATGTACGCGTGGTCGGACCTGCGCCAGGCCAACGGCAACGATCAGAATGGCTTCGTGCTGCCGGTTTCAAGCGCCAACACCGCGGGTGCGGAAGCCTGTGTGACCACCGGGACGCGCACCCAGCGCAGCAGCGAATCAGCAATGGGCCCGGGCGGGGCCGTCGCGGTGGCGTATGTCAGTGAAGCGGCGAACGACGACCGCGTGCTGGTGCAACTGCTGGACGCCGCGGGCAACGCACTGAGCGCCGAGCCCATCGAGGTTGCGCAGGCCCCCACCATCGGCACGTGCGGCATCGCGTGGAACGGGTCCACGTACATGGTGACGTGGGACCAGGGCGCGGCGGGGCTCACGCCCACGACGGTACGGGCACGCCGCATGAACGCGGATGGGTCGCTCGCCGACGCTCCGTTTGTCGTGATGCCTGGGCAGTCACCGTCGATCGAGGCCCTGAGCGGCAACTTCTGCATCGCGGGGACGCGGTTCTTCACCAACCCGCAGTTCATCGACCTGTGGATCAACCGCGTGGATGGAGAAACCCAGGCGCTCCTGGATGGCCCCAACGGCGTGATGCTATCGGTGGGGTACTACAGCGGCCTGACCCGCACCCGGACCGACGGCACGCAGTGGATCGTTTCGTCCCACTCCATGTGGACCCACGATTCGTCGCAGGGCGACGCGGTACTGGCCCGGGTGCCGTTCTCCGGCGCTCCCGCACCGGTATTCAACCCCACGCCATACGCAGGCGGCACGGGCGACCCGGATATCGCGTTCTCCGGCAACACGTCCCTGATCGTGTGGCGCATGAACAGCCTGTCCAACGCGAACAACTACGTGATGGGCCGGATCATGAACATCGACGGCACGTACGGCAGCGCGTTCACCATCGCCGAGGCCACCGGGCGTCAACTCCGTCCGACGGTGACGTGGGATGGTTCTTCCTTCCTCGTCGCGTGGGATGATCAGCGGAACCAGAGCCAGTTCTACGACGCGCGCACGGACGTGTACGCCGCACGCGTGAGCGAGGGCGGGGTCCTGCTCGATGCGCAGGCGTTCCCGGTAGTCACCGGCGGGGTGGTTGCGGACTGTTCGCCCTCGCTCGTGAGCGGGAACGGCGTGACGTACGCCACGACAACGCGGTTTGTGATCACGGGCGGGTACGGCTCGTACCGCGTGGGCGCGGCAGTGCTGGGAATCGTGCCGTGCGACGGCATCGACTACAACGGCGACGGGCTGTTCCCGGATACACAGGACATCGACGACTTCATCACGGTGTTCGCCGGCGGCACGTGCAGCACCGGCACGTGCGGGGACATCGACTTCAACAACGACGGGCTGTTCCCGGACACGGCGGACATCGACTCGCTCCTCCGCGTCTTCTCGGGCGGTGCCTGCTGACCCCATCCCGCCGCGGCGTGAGCGTGCCACGCGGGCCTTGTTGTCTCCCCCTCCACCCCCACGTCCCCCACGTCTCGGAGGCCCACCCCATGAAACTCATCCTGACCGCGTGCGGCGTCATGACCTGCACCGCCCTCGCCCACGCTCAGCCTCAGTACGACTTCATCAAGATCGACTCATGGAACGCCAACCCGCTCGCGGGGGAGGCGTTCGCGTGGGACGTGAGCGACAGCGGTGTGGTCTGCGGCGAAGCCACCATGGACAACCGCATCGGCACGCCCGGGTTCATCTGGACGCAGGCCCTCGGCAAGGTCGAGATCCCGGTGATCCATCCCAAGGAGGTCAGCAACGCCGGGCTGGTGGTCGGACTGGCCGCTGTCTATGACATCAACACCCACCAGGCGTGGTCGCCCCCGGCGCTCCCCGGCACCTACTACAGCCCCTCCTTCGGCGGCGTGAACGAGGCGGGCCTCGCCGTCGGCACCATCAGCGGTTGCTCCTGCTCCGACTCGGGCGGCGTCACGAACGTGCCGTACCTGTGGGACGCCGAGGGCGGCCCCCGGGGGCTCCCGTTCATCATCCCCAATGCCCGCGGCCTCAGCCGGGTCAACAACTCCGGCGTTGCCATCGGATGGCTCAACGGCTGGCAGGCCAATGAGGGGTTTGTCACAGACCTCAACACCGGAGCATTCACCGTCCTGACGGATGTTCTGCCCCAGGGCCTTTCACCGGGCTTCGCACGCGCGTTGGACATCAACAACCACGGCGATGTGCTGGGCACGTGCCCAGGCAACGGGCTTGTCTACCGCTACACGTTCATCTATTCGCCCACGACCGGCGTGCAAGTCCTGCCGCTGCCCGGCGCGGGGTATCAGCAGCAACTCTCCGGGTACGGCATGAACGACGCCGGCACCGTCGTCGGGTCGATCACCAGCCCGATCGCCACCGAGTTCGCGATGGTGTACACGCCCGCCCGGGGAATCCAGAACCTCAACGACGCTTCGCTGGTCGCGGGCATCCCGGCCGGGTACCGGCTGCGCGTCGCGATGAGGGTGAGCAATACCGGCTGGATCGTGGGGAACGGTGCGCAGGGCAGCAAGAACACCGGCTGGGTGCTGGTGCCGCGCGGGGCGGCGTGCGACCCCATCGACTTCAACCACGACGGGCTCTTCCCGGATACCCAGGACATCGACGACTTTCTCAGCGTGTTCAGCGGCGGGCCATGCCCGACGGGCACCTGCGGGGACATCGACTTCAACAACGACGGGCTGTTCCCGGACACGGCGGACATTGAGTCTCTTCTGAGGGTCTTCAGCGGCGGCGCGTGCTGAGCGGCTGGCATGGGGAGGTGACGCCCTGGGGTTGACGTCCTGTGGGCAGCTGTCCGCCCGTGCCCTCGATCCCTCTCGCACTCTCGGGCGCACGCAACCCAAACACGCACCGCACAAGTGGCCGATGATGCTCGCTTTGCGGGCGGACCTGCCTATGTTTTCGCCACCTGCGATGGAACGCACCTCCCCCAGATCTTGCACGCGGCTGCGCATCGTGACGCCAGTGGTTGTGGCGCTGAGCGTGTGCGTGCTGAGCGCCTGCCAGGACCCGCTGTATATCACGGGAGAGCCCCGCAGCCAGTACGACAAGAACGCGGCGATCCGTGATCGGCGCGCGCCGGACTACATCTACGACGAGTTCGGGGCGCGGCGGCCGAACATCCGTGGACGGCTGCTGGGCGCGGAATAGGCCTGGATTCCCGGCCTCGTGTGGGGGTCCGCCACTTCCGGGTGAGTGGCGCGGCGCACCGCGGAACAACTCTGAGGAACATGTCGGTACGCCGGGACGGGCGTCGACGGCAGTGTACATTTCGCGTGCCCGCAAATTGCATGGGTTGCGCGCGACCCGCCGATGGAAGTGTCACTCCGAGGCGTCGCGCGTTCCACGTGCTGAACCGGAGCAACTCAACAGCGACCAGGATGGTCACGATCACAGGCGCAGCAGCGCCGCACGGACGGAGCCGATGGCGATCACCCGTACTGCCAGCACTTCCCGCGCACGCGTCACCGGCCGTGCGCCCCGCACGCGTGCAAGCTCGCCGCGCCGTACCCGCGTGTCCCGCCGATCCGGGATCGTGTGGGGCGCGTTCCTTGGCGCCATGGTCTTCGTCGGCGGCGGGCTCTACCTCGCGGACGCGGGCCGGTTCTCGACCGCTCCCCAGGACGGCATCACCCCGATGCTGGCCACGGCCAGCGTGGGCGGCGTGGGCCTGGATTCGATCCTCCGTACCACTTCCCCCGTCCAACAGGGCCGGTGGCAGGCCATCGTAATCCACGACTGCGGCCAGTTGGCGGCGACACCCTCGCAGATGGATGAGGCAGCGCGGCGGCAGGGGCTGCGCGGTCTTGGGTACCACTTTGTCGTCGGCAACGGCAACGGCATGAGCGACGGAGAGCTCTACGTGAGCCAGCGCTGGATGGACCAGACGCCCGGCGCCCACGCGGCGGGCGACAACGCGGACTGGTTCAACCGCAACGCGGTGGGTATTTGCCTAGTGGGGGACGGCAACCGCCAGCGGTTCTCGCCCGCACAGGCCAAGCGGCTGCACGAGACGGTTCGCATGCTCTGCGAAAAACTGGGCATCCCGGCCGACCGCGTATACCTCCACAGCCAGATCGCGCCGACGAGCAGCCCGGGCCGGCTCTTCCAGGAGTCGGCACTGCGGCAGGCCCTCATGGGCATGTCGGGCCGATAGGGTTTCTTGTTACCCTTCTAAAACCCGAATTGTAACGCTTGGGGGTCGCTTCTGGCGGCCAGCCGACGTATCTTCCTCCCCCTTTCGAATCGCGGGGAGTCTGTGCCCGCGGGGAAGTCGAGGGATCAACCGGCCCGTTCGTGCGGAAAGGCACCGGCCGCGTCACCGGGCCGTACGTGCCGCCCGAACGACGCCCGGTTGCAGCGTGCGGACAGGCCGTCGGTAAGAGGTACGGAAGCCGGACGGAACCAAGCGGGGAGCGAGCACCACGATGGCAGGGCCGATCGCCTTCTACAAATCCAACGACACCGTGGAGGGGTTCCGGGTCCTTCAGGAACTGGGTCAGGGCGCTGCGTCCACGATTTACCTGGTGCAGGAGCCGAAGACCAAGCAGATCTACGCGCTCAAGCACGTGCACCGCTCGACCGAGAAGGACGACCGGTTCCTGGAGCAGGCGGTGGCGGAGTACGAGGTCGGCTCTTCCGTCAAGCACCCGCACATCCGCGAGATCTTCAAGATCGTGAAGCAGCGGGCCAAGCTCTTCACCGTGCTGACCGACGTGCTGCTCTTCATGGAACTGGTGGACGGCATCAGCATGGAGCGCAAGCGCCCGCGCACGTACATCGACGCCGTGGACATCTTCCAGCAGACCGCGGCGGGGCTGCACGCCATGCACCTGCAGGGCTACGTGCACGCGGACATGAAGCCCAACAACGTGATGGTGCTCCCCGGCCCCAACGTGAAGATCATCGACCTGGGGCAGTCGTGCAAGGTGGGGACGGTGAAGCCTCGCATCCAGGGAACGCCGGACTACATCGCGCCCGAGCAGGTGGAGCGCAAGCCCATCACGCCCAAGACGGACATCTACAACCTGGGCGCGATGATGTACTGGACGCTCACGAAGAAGAACATCCCCACCGCGCTCAACCAGGGCGAGAACTCGCTCGCCGGCAAGGTGGACGCGAGCCTGTTGCCCAAGCCCACGCCCGTGAGCGAGATGGACTCCCACTGCCTGCCCAAGCTCAACGAGCTCGTGATGCACTGCGTGGAGGCTGACCCCGAGGACCGGCCGGACAACATGCAGCTGGTCGCCGAGAAGCTCGAGCTGATCCTGGGCATGCTGCGGGCCAAGGCGCAGGGCATGGGCGCCAAGGGCGGCACGGGCGACTCAGGGCTGCTCCTGGACCCCGGCTCCTCTCAGATGGAGCGCCTGGACCGCAACGACAGCACGTCGATTATGCCGGGCCAGAGCTGAAGCGGGTGGCCAGTGAACAGTGAATAGTCACGAGTGAACAGTGCTGGCACACGCGCGGTACACTGCGTGCGGTTCGCCCATATTCACTGCTGACCCCGTCGCTTCGTCACGTTTCTCGTGCCCCCTCCCCCGCTCAACCTCTCCGACCCGGACAGCGTCATCGCCGCGCTGGGATCGGGCACGCGCGCAAACCTCTCCGCCCCGTGCCGGGTCAAGGGGATCGACGCCGTCGACCCACCAGGCACGCTCATCGCCACGGGGGACCTGCACGACAACCCCGTGAACTTCCAGAAGCTGGTCGCCGCGGCGGGCATGACGATGAACGAGCCAGGGCTGGAATCCGCCCCGGCAGCGCCGCTTGCGCACCTCACGCTGCACGAGATCATCCACTCCGACCGGCTGATGAACGGGATGGACATGTCGTACCGGGCGCTCGTACGCGTGGCGGACCTCAAGGCCCGGTACCCCGGGCACGTGCACACGCTGCTGGGCAACCACGAGCTCGCGCAGCTCAACAACTCCGCGATCCTCAAGGACGGCGTCAAGAGCGTGGACGCCTTCAACGACGGCGTAGACTTTTCGTTCGGAGACGACGCCCCCCGCGTCAACGACGCCATCCGCGCGTTCATCCGCTCCATGCCCATCGCGTTGGAGTGCCACACACGCCGCGGCAGCATCCTGTGCGCGCACTCCCTGCCGCCCGCCGCGAGCATGGGCAGGTTCGACACCACCGTCCTGCGGCGCGACATCATCGACGACGACTACGCCCCCCGCACCGGGAGCCTCCACCTGATGACCTGGGGCCGCGGCTACGACGCCGAGGGGCTGGAAGACCTGACGGAACGCTGGGGCGCGTACCTCTTCATCGTGGGGCACGAGAAGGCCGAGGACGGCGTGAAGTTCGTTCCGCCCAATGCGATCATTCTCGCAAGCGACCACGACCGCGGGACGTTCCTGCCGATTGATCTTGCAGCACCACCCACGCCCGAGCAGGCGATGGAGCGGGTGCAGTGGTTGGCGATGCGGTGAACACCATGGTCATCCGCCCCCTCACCCCCTCCGATGCCGACGCGTACGCCGCGCTGCGTCGCGAAATGCTCGCCGATGCGCCCTGGGCATTCGCCGGCAGCGGGCCCGTGGACGACCCGCCGTGCGACCCGGCCCATGTCCGCACGCAACTGGCCAACCCCGAGCACGTCATCATCGGCGCGTGGGACGGCACGCGCCTCGTGGGCAGCGCGGGCGTGGTGCGCAACACCAAGGTCAAGTTCCGCCACATCGCGTTCATCTGGGGTGTGTACGTTTCGCCGACCAGCCGCGGCCAAGGGCTGTCGCGCCGCATCATGCTCGCCGCCATTGAGACCGCGCGGGGGTGGCCTGGTGTCGCGGCGGTGCGCCTGGGCGTGAGCGCGAGGTCTGTCAGGGCGAAGTCGCTGTACGAGTCGCTGGGCTTCACGGCGTGGGGGCTTGAGCCCGATTGCATCCGCCTGCCCGAGCACGGGCACGAGCCGGGCCATGACGAGTACCACATGACGCTCCACCTGTAGCCGCTGCACGCGCCCAAGGGGCCCGCCTACGGTCCAACGTGTCCCCGCCGATGGTCGGCGGGGATTGAGTAACGCCCGTCCCGTCGGGACGGGTTCCCGGAGAACGAAGCATGAAGTCCATCACTTCCCGCAACGTGATTGCACTCCTCGCGGTCGCCGCTGTCGCCACCATCCTGGCCGCGTGCAACACGGTCGAGGGTGCAGGGCGCGACATCAAGGCCGGTGGCAAGGCGCTCGAGAACGCCGCATCGGACTCCAAGTAAGCCCGACACACGCGAACGCCCGTGGGCATCCGCCGAAAGGCGGGCGCGGGCATTGGAAGAAGCACCCCGCCGATGACCCCCACCCCCTCTTCCCCCCGGGCCCAGACCTCGTTCCCCAAAGACAAGATCCGCGTGGTGCTGCTCGAGGGCGTGCACCCGCGTGGCGCGGCGCTCCTCCGGAGTGAGGGGTTCCAGGTCGAGTCTTTGACGGGTTCGCCCGATGCCGCCAAACTGCGGAGCCTGGTGGCCAACGCCCACGTGCTGGGCGTGCGCAGCAAGACGCAGGTGCCCGCGGCCATGCTGGACGCCGCCCCGCGCCTCCTCACCGTGGGCTGCTTCTGCATCGGGACCGACCAGGTAGACCTTGGCCACGCGCGTGCAAAGGGCATCCCGGTCTTCAACGCCCCGTTCAGCAATACACGATCGGTCGCGGAGCTCACGATCGCGGAGGTCATCGCGCTCCACCGTGGCCTCCTGCAGAAAAGCGCCCAGATGCACGCGGGGCTCTGGGACAAGTCCGCCGCGGGCGCGCACGAGGTGCGGGGCCGCACGCTGGGCATCGTCGGCTACGGCCACATCGGCAGCCAGGTGAGCGTGCTGGCCGAAGCAATGGGCATGCGCGTGATCTACCACGACATCGTGCCCAAGCTGCCGATGGGCAACGCCCGGAGCGTGCGCACGCTGGCGGAACTGCTCAAAGAGGCCGACGCCGTCACGCTGCACGTGCCCGCGACCGGCGCCACGACAAACCTGGTCGGTGCCAAGCAGTTGAAGCTGATGAAGCCGGGCGCGGTGCTCATCAACAACGCGCGGGGCAGCGTGGTGGATGTCGAAGCACTCGCCGAGGCACTGCGCTCCGGCCACCTTGCCGGCGCTGCACTCGACGTCTTCCCGCACGAGCCCGCGGGCAAGGGTGAGGGGTTCGAGAGCCCGCTGCGCGGCCTGCCCGGCGTCATCCTGACGCCCCACGTGGGCGGCAGCACCGAGGAAGCGCAGGAGACCATCGCCGCGGACGTCGCGGAGAAACTCCTGAAGTTCGTCAACATCGGCAGCACCACCGGCGCTGTCAACGTGCCCGAGGTGGAACTGCCCGAACAGGCCGGCGACACCGCCGGGCGCAGCACACGCACGCACCGCATCCTCCACTTCCACCGCAATGTGCCCGGCGTGCTGAGCAAAATGCACGCGATCATCGCCGCGGCCGGCGCCAACATCTCCGCGGAATACCTCCGCACGAGCGAGGACATCGGCTACGTGGTCCTCGACGCCGACCCGACGGACGCCACGAAAGTGATGGATTCACTGAAGCAGGTGCCGGAGACCATCCGCGTTCGCATGCTGTGGTAAACGCCCCAGCGTTCACGCCGCGGCGGCTGGTTGGTGGATGGACGCCCCCGGCACCCCCGGTACCGCCGGCACCCACGGCGCCAGCACCCGCGCTGCGCGCGAGCGTGCAGTCTCGCGGAACATCCCGGCCAGCATCTGGGCCGGCGCCAGGGACGCGATGACAAGCACGTCCGGCCGCGCGGCCACGTCCCGCACTTCGACACCCATCTCCGCGAGCACGCGCCCAACGACCCACCCGTGAGCCCCGGGCTCCACGAGCGCGGCGGTGGCGAACGGCCTGCGCGCGTGCTCGCGGCCCAACGCTTCACGCACCGCCGCGATACCCACCAGACGGTCCCACGTCCGCGACGCCGTGCGACCACCGCCCAGCGGCATCGATCTCGCCTCCCGCAGCACGCGGGCCAGTGCGCGGCGTGTGCCACGGTCACCACCCGGCACCGCATCGTCCACGCAGCGCACAAACTCCGCTCGGGCCTGCTCGGGGGCGCGGCAGGCGAGCGCGAACGCGTAGTCCCGGAGCTGGCGGAGTCGAGACTCAGGACTCACAACGCGCGGGCACGCACGCCGCGCAACCACCCACCGTGGATCGAACACAATGCGCGCGGGGCTGCGTGCATCCACGCGATCCGATGATTCAATCAGCTTCGCGCACAGGTCCACCACCGCTCCAGGACCTGCAAGGTCGCGGCTGAATCCGCCGACACGCAGGAATGCGCTGCGACGCACGGCGAACGCGCGCGTGGGAAGCGTCTCAGGAAGCGACGACGTCACGCGCTGCGCCTCATGCAGGCCGTGCGCATCCACAAAGACATCGGGCGCCACGGCCGCCACCGATGGGTCCCAGTCGCTGAGCCACGCCGCAAAGTCACCGCTCACCGGGCAGGTATCGTCCTGCAGGAACACCAGCCACTCCGAGCGGGCGTCCGCAAAGTGGGCCCCACCATTGAACGCCGCCCACCCCTCCGGCTGCGTGCACCAGAGCGACCGCAACTCCAGGCCGTTCCCCAGCCGCGCCGGACATATCAGGCGCTGCTCGGACGCATCATCGATCACCACCACCTCGCGCACCCTGCCCGTGCCGTGGGTGTGAGCGATGTCGCGCAGGAGTTGCTGCACCCGTTGCGGGCGGTTGCGTGTACGGATGAGGTACGAGACCATCCCGGTTTGTCGGATATCCGTGGATCGCAAGGCGAAATCTGCCGGATCACTGCGCAGTCCGCACGAAATTCCATGCTGTGTTCGCACAATGTACGGACCGTGGTGGATAGCCACATTGGAGTGGCACCCCGCACCGTTCGATAAGAGACTCCGACGGTCGATCCACTCGCCCGTGTGGTTGCACACATGCAGAAACGGCTCGCCGATTGCCTGCTGCTGGTCCTGCCGGAGACGCTCCCGCTCTCCGCGTGGCAGCGCGCCGATCTGCTGGCCCGCGAGTGGGAGATGTTCCGCAGGCTGCGCGACTGGTACCCGCGACTCGTCATCGCCACCCCGGGCGGCGAGGAGGAACGTGCCGCTCTCGCGAGCGTGGACAAGACAGAGGCCACCCTCATCACCGGCGTCACGCCGCGCACCCCGCCCTCAGCCGCCGCGGTCCGCGCCGCAGTCGGCGATGCGAAGTCCATCGTCGTGCGCACCATCCAGATCTGCGGCTGCGATGCGGCCGTCCCGATCACCCACGCCCTCCGCACCGACGGCAAGCACGTCACGCTCATCGCACGGAGCGGCTTCCTGTGGTCCAAGTTCGCCGCCCTCGACGACGGCCCCCACACCCCGCCCGCGCAGGACGTGGCGCGCCGCGAGGGCGACATCTGCCGCGCGGCCGACTCCATCATCGCCGTCACCCAGCGCATGATCGACGACCTCGCGTGGAAGCACGCGCTGGACCCCACCCGCTGCTCCGTCGTGACCAACTACGTGCTGACCGACCATCCTTCCATGAAGAGCGAAGGGCGTGATGCCAACCACGTGCTCACCGCCGGCCCGCTCCGCAAGCGCCGCCGCATCCACCTGCTCATCCAGGCCATCGCCGAGATCGCCGAGACCGGCGCAACGCTCACGGTGCTGGGGGATGGCCCCGAGTCCGCAAACCTGCACGCGCTCGCCGAGAAACTCGGCGCCCCCGTGCGGTTCATCCCGCAGCCCACCTACGCCGAGCGCCTGCACCTGATGTCCACCTGCTCGGTGTTCGCGTACATCTCACAACTCGAAGGCCACCCCAAGGTCGCGCTCGAGGCCATGGCCTGCGGCGCACCCCTCATCGTGTCCGATGCGCAGGGCGTGGGCTCCATCGTCCACCACGGCGTCACAGGCCTGCGCATCAGCCCGGAGCCCGAGGCCCTCGCCCATGCCATGCGCGACCTCCTCGCCGACCAGGAGTGGCGCGATGTGCTCGGCGCATCCGCGTCCCGCATGACCCTCACCAACTTCGGCATCGGTGCCGTGCTGGAGGAGGAAGTCGCCGCGCATCGCAAGGCGGTCCAGTTCGCCGCGGCCACGCCCACGGTCAAGCTGACGGCGTGACGGATGTCCCCGCCCACCGGCGCTGTACCATCCGCCATGCCCAAAGACCACCTCCGCTCGCCCGCGCGGGAGCCCAAGAAGAAGCACCGGGCCCTGCTCAAAGGCGTCCAACTCCTCATCTTCGACTTTGACGGCGTCTGGACGAGCAACCAGGTGCTGGTCCTCGAGGACGGCACCGAGGGCGTCCTCTGCAACCGCACCGACGGCCTGGGCCTCGGCATGCTCCGCGACAGCGGGCTCGCCATGCTCGTCCTGAGCGCGGAAGTAAACCCCGTCGTCTCCAAACGCTGCGAGAAGCTCCGCATCCCCTGCGTCCAAGGGGAAAAGGACAAGTCCGCGGCCCTGACCCGCGTGCTGGCGAAGCGCAAAGTCCGACCCGAACACGCCGCGTACGTCGGGAACGATGTCAACGACTTGCCCTGCATGCGCATGGTCGGCGTGTCGATAGCAGTATCGGACGCGTGGGAAGGAGTCGCCGACGAGGCCACCTTTGTCACGCGTCGCGCGGGCGGCTTCGGCGCGGTCCGCGAAGTATGCGAGTGGTTCCTGGCGGCCCGCAACGGCCCAACAGGGCCAAAGAAGCGCACGTGACAGGCCGGCCCACGCCGGCCAGAAAGGCCGGTGCCCCGTGCATCACAACGACCTAGCCAGCGGCCGCGAACGCAGGCAGTTCCCCCGCACGCGCGAGGCCCGCGCCTGCAAAATCCAGGACGCCCGCACCGGCAAGTTCATCGGTGCAACCACGCGCGACCTTTCTACCGGAGGCGTGATGATCGAGGCCCTCTGGCCCACCAACATCCGCCCCGGCGACAGCGTCGCAGTCTACCTCGCACGCGACGTCGAACGCACCCTGCTCACCGAAGACCACAGGACCAACGCCCGCGTCGTCCGCGTCCTCCGCGGAGACGCCGTCATCCTGGCGCTGCAGTTCGAGTCCGGCGCACAGCAACACGTCCGCGTGGCGGCGTAACGCCTGGTCACGCTCCCAGACTGACTCGGCTACGACCCTTGCCCGCCGCCCGGGCCTTCCTGCGGCCGGGGTCCGTCCCTGCGCGGACGATCATTCCGCGGCCCGCGCGGCGGCCTCTGCCCCTGCGGCGGGCGCGGCGAACCACCACCACCCAGGTCATCCCCCCACGACCCCATGATGTCGTCGATCTCATCATCGCGCGACTTGGGTTCCCGCGCCTGCGGCGGACGCTGCTGCGGACCGCGCGGCGGCGGCTGATTCGGGCGAGGGCCCCGCTGCGGCTGCGGACCCCGCGGGGGCTGTGGCCGCCCACCCTCCCGCGCCTGACCCTGCCGCGGCGCCTGCGGCGCACCCCGCTGCTGGCCCTGCGGCGGGCGCTGCTGCGGAGGTTCAGCCTGCTCAGGCATCGCTCCCATGCTCTCCGAACGCGGCTCGACAGGTGCGTCGGGCGCACTGGCAGTTGGACGCGGGCGTTCGGGCCGAGGCCCGCGCGGGGCTCCGGGCCCGGCCGACGGCGGCCCCGCGCCGCGCAGCCGCTCGCCGATCGGCGCCTGCGGGCCCTTTGCATCCTTCACCGGCGTCAGCGCCTCGACGGGCACCGCCACCTGCCGCTCCTTGCCGTCGTCACCGGGTGTGTCGAGCAGCACAAGCGCCAACTGCGTCAAGATCTGCGTGTCGAGCACGATGCCGTCGCCGTCGGGCGTGCCGACGCGGGTCTTCTTGCGGGGCAGGTTCTTCGCGAGGTCCTCGTACGTCGAATCCTCGTACCGCAGGCAGCACATGAGCCGTCCGCACCGCCCGCTGATCTTGAGCGGGTCCAGCGTCGCCTTCTGCACCTTCGCGCTCTTCATGCTCACGGGCTTGAGCACCTTCAGGAAGTTCTTGCAGCAGCAGTACTGCCCGCACTTCTCATAGTCCGCCGTCAGGCGCGCCTCGTCGCGCGCGCCCACGCCCCGCAACTCCACGCGCGTGTGGAACAGCCGCTGCAACTCCCGCGCGAAGTCGCGCAGTTCCAGGCGCTCCTCGCTCGTGAAGTACACCGTGACCGACTCGCCCCCCAGCACCGGCTCCACCTCCACCACCTTGATCCGCGTCAGCGCATCGTGCCCGCCCTGCGCGATGAGCGTCTCGCACAGGTGCCGGGCCTGCAGGCGCAACTCGTGCTTGCGCTGCTCGATCTCCTCCTGCGCCTCCATGTCCTGCTTCGTCGCCACGCGCAGCACGCGCCCCTCGGTGAAGAACGGGTAGTCACCCCCGCCCGAGTTCTCGATGTACTGCAGCATGTCGTGGCGCGACACCGCCTTGCTGCACCCGCTGTTGGGGCAGGTGCTCGTCAGCATCTCGCCCATCTCGGTGCCCCGGAACGTCCGCACCACCAGCTTGCTCCCGCACCCGGGCTTGATGGCCGGCCCGTTCTGCGGCTGGACCAGTTGGAACTCACCGATCAGCTTCATGGAGCCAAACCGCACCACCACCGTCTTCGGCGCACGCAGCGCCTCGTACGCGCGTTTCTCCTCCTCCGCGAGGTGTTCCTTGAGGTCGGTCTCAAACTGAGGGAGGGGGAGGATGGGCATGAAGGGCTGATTCTACGGCGACCCGGCCGGAACCACGCCCGGCATGCCCAATCGCGGCCCGACACACAGCGGCCCAGCCGTCCCGTAACCACCTGCTTTGCTGGGTGATTTCGCGATCCATGGTTGGTCGGACGTGCACCGCCGGGTATGCTGTACCAGGCCTGTTCCGGGGCAGAAAGGTGGCGGTATGGCCATGTCGCAGCGCGAGATCGACCGGTTGACGTCAGACATCATGTCGTCCGTCCAAGGGTGCATGGCAGGCCTCGACATCATCGCCAGCCGTGACAACGCCGCGCGCCTGTCCACGCTTCGTTCACAGGTGCGCGAACAACTCACGTCCACTCGCCGCGCCCCCGTGCAGGTTCAGGCCCGCGTTCCTTCGTGGATGCTGGTCGGTTTTGCGCTCTCCCTGATGGGTGGCCTGATGGGCTTCGTCGGTGCCGCCAAGTCGTACGAGGTCGCGGGCACCCAGCGCGAAACGGTGGACCGCTTCGACCGCCTCGTGGATACCGGTGCACTCGAGCGGGTGGAACGCGCCAGTGCGCAGATCGGCGACGCGGACCTCGCGGAGCGAATCAACAAAATTGAGGCATTCCAGCTCCGCGCGACACAAGCGGTCCGCGACCTCGCAGGACTGCACGAGACACCCGCACGACTTCGGCAGTTCCAATAACCTTTCGAGGTGGTCAACATCCCCGCTTCAGGGATATTTGCCCCCTGAGTCCCCGGGATTTGCACTCCCAATTCGAGTGACATGATCACGGTAGGCATACGCAAACACTTTATTTTACAGTACTTTATCGCGTATCTTGTCGCTCGCCATTCGGTCCGGTGTGCCCCGCGTGGCTGGGGGTCATCCGACGTGTCTTTAGAAACGTAGTATGATGGTGAGTGAACCCGAGTTTAGGGGGAACTTTGCAACGGGACCGGCCTCGAAAGAACGGCCAGACCTGATTTGAAACAGAGTGTGCGGGCCCTTCCGCAGCGACCCATATCGGGGATATGGGCCGAAGCACTCTGAGACACCCAAGTGCCCGCGGGAATGCGGGCAGAAGCACGGATGGAACGTATGGGATTCAACGAGTTCAATCACGGGACGGACCTGCCGGGCAACCGGACTGGGAACACCAACGGCAGTTCGACGCGCCGGAACATCAAGGAGAACCTCCTTCTCCGGAACCGCCCTGACATCTGTGAGCACCTCACCGACGCGCAGCTGCACGTCGTCGAGCTCCTGCTCGCCGGGCAGAGCGCCCCGCAGATCTCCAAGGTGCTCAACCGCTCGGTCAACACGGTCCACGACCACATCAAGGCCATCTATAAGAAGCTGAATGTGAACAACCGTGTTCAGCTTGTGCTGCTGTTTACGCAGCCGATGTCTCAGTAAGTGCGGTCACAACAACGCCCCTCCCCTGGCCGGGCCGACGTTCCGTCGGCCTTTGGCCTTTTTTGGAAGCATCCTGTTCGTAACCAACCTAGGTGTAAATGCGCGTGTGCGTTGGTAATTTGGGACAATCCCTAGGTATGGGACTAACACAACCCCACGAATGTGGTAAGGTCATGATGCACGCGGTGCCCGGCGCGCAGGGGAGTGCGTTTGACGCCGGGGCGCGCACAAACTTTTTCCCCTTCGGGGAGGAAGGGTCGCGCGATGTCAGTTTCGCCAGCCACCAAAGGGGCCGCTCTCGCGAAGGCGCGCCCGGACCTCACCGCAAAGCTCAGCGACGCGCAGCTGCGCGTGCTCGAGTACCTGCTCGAGGGCCACACCGAGCCGCAGATCGCTGAGTACATCAGCCGCTCACGCCACACCGTCCATGACCACACCAAGGCCATCTATCAGGCCCTGGGCGTCAACGGACGGGTGCAACTTGTCCTGATGTTCTCATCCCAGACGCGGTAGGGCAGGTCAGCCTCGCGGGTCACATCATGGCCCCCTGCGCAGCGCGATAGAGAATCCAATCGCACCCGCCTTTAGCCGCCGCCGGAGCCCGGCGCGGCCGCAGGCTCTTCGTCAGGGGCCGAATCCGGCACCGCGTCGGGGGCTGTCGCATCGGGAGTCTCGCCGCCCACGCTCGGGGGCACCGGCATGTTGGTCGGCGAAGTCGATGACGCCTGCGGGTCGTACAGCGTGGTCTTGCCGCCGCTGGGCATGATGATCATGATGTTGCTGATCGGGATCTTGATATTCGCGCCCGGCCCACCGCGCTGGTCCACCTGGAACGCGATCACGCTCATCCCATTGTCGAATGTTCCCGGGAAAGGGATGAC